>JBKPLN010000195.1:0-11026 GCA_046731635.1 Pseudomonadota bacterium
CCTCTCACCCGTCATGCCCGCGCTTGTTCGGTTTCGCGCTCCGCCCTGGCCAACGTCCTTTTTGACATGTTGGTTGAAAGACGTGGATGCCCGGCATAAAGCCGGACATGACCGCTGAGAGTCAGTGCATGGCTACTCGTCATGGCCGGGCTCGTCCCGGCCATCCACGTCTTGCTTTCTGAAAAGAAAGACGCGCTAGCCCTCTCAATGTTGACGTGCGGCGACGACGTCCCGGAGAAGATTCATTTCGTCCTCCGACTCCTGCAAACGCAACGCCAGCGTGTCACGCAATGAAAGCATGCCCTGCACCCGTCCATCCTGAACAACAGGCAGATGCCGGAAGTGATTTGTCCGCATCAGGTCCTGTGCAGTACGCATCGTGTCTTCGGGTTTGCAACTTATAACCCGCGTCGTCATGATGTCGCGCGCTCGCAGATATTGCAGCTCGCTCCAGTCCGTTCTCGCGAAGACCCGCACAAGGTCCCGTTCAGAGACGATGCCGATCATGCGGTTGCCTTCCTCGCAGACCGGCATCGCGCCAATGCCATGCGCGTACATAAGCTTTGCGAGCGCCGCCAAGCTGCTGTCAGGCAGACATGTCACAAGTTGTTGACGTGAGCGCTTGAGAAACTCACCAATCTTCATGGGGTCCCTCCGGAATCCACTTGTGGGTGTTTCTGGTGCTGCCGATGCCGCGCGGGCTACCTCCGGCTTACCCAAGAGTCAAATAACGATAGCGCCGCGAAAGCCGTTGGAGCAAATCTGAATTGTTCAGCCTGTGCAGCGCGGAATGTTGCGGGGCACGCGGTTACCGTCGGCGCGAACGTCTCCCGAAAGGTTCCGCCCCGATGACCTGCGGAATCAATGCTGCAGAATTTTTGACAAGAACAGTTGCGCGCGCTCGCTGCGCGGCTTGCCAAAGAACTCCGCCGTTGGCGCGTCCTCGACGATCTCGCCCCTGTCCATGAACACGACGCGGTTTGCGACCTTGCGCGCAAACCCCATTTCGTGCGTCACCACGATCATGGTCATGCCTTCCTTGGCAAGATTGACCATAACGTCGAGCACTTCGTTGATCATTTCCGGATCGAGCGCCGAGGTTGGTTCGTCGAACAGCATGGCGATCGGGTCCATTGCCAGCGCCCGCGCTATGGCGACGCGCTGCTGCTGACCGCCCGAAAGCTGGCCCGGGTATTTGTCGGCGTGCGCGGTCAAGCCAACGCGCTCGAGAAGCTTCATGCCTTTCTCGGCGGCAAGTTTCGGGTCGCGTCCGAGTACCTTGACCTGTGACAGTGTGGGATTGCGTCTGACGGAAAGATGAGGGAACAGCTCGAAGTGCTGGAATACCATGCCGATGCGGGACCGCAGCTTCGGCAGATTGGTTTTCGGGTCGCCGACCGAAATCCCCTCCACTGTGATGGTGCCTTCCTGGAACGGTTCGAGTGCGTTGACGCATTTGATCAACGTCGATTTGCCGGACCCCGATGGGCCGCACACCACGACGACCTCGCCTTTGGCGACGTCGGCCGAACAATTTTTCAGCACCTGAACCTTGCCGTACCACTTGCTGACTTTGCTGATCGTAATCATGGGCGCTCAACGGATGATGGCGATGCGTTGTTGCAGGCGGCGCACGCCGTAGGACGCGGCGAGCGAGATGACGAAGTAGACGAGTGCAGCGAACAGATACATCTCGACCAGGCGTCCGTCGCGCTGGGCAATCTTTGACGCCGCGCCGAGAAAATCGGTGACCGAGATCACGTAGACCAGCGATGTGTCCTGAAACAATATGATGGTCTGCGTCAGCAAGACCGGCAACATGTTGCGGAAAGCCTGCGGCAGGATGATCTCGCTCATCGAGGTCCAGTAAGACATGCCGAGCGCCTGCGCCGCCTGGACCTGGCCGCGCGGAATCGACTGGATGCCGGCGCGCATGATCTCGCAGAAGTACGCGGCTTCGAACAGTGTGAAGGTCACGAGCGCCGAGAGGAATGCGCCCACCTGGATCGGCCGCGACGCGCCGGTGATCCATTGCCCGATATAGGGCACGAGAAAGTAGAACCAGAAGATCACGAGAACGAGCGGCATCGAACGGATCAGATTGACGTAGGCGCCCGCGACGTGGGAGACGCCCGGAATGTTCGAGAGCCGCGCCATCGCCAGCAACGTGCCGATGACGATGCCGCCGGCGGTCGCCATCAAGGTCAGCATGATGGTGAAGCGCATGCCGTCGAGAAAGAGGTACGGCAGCGAGCGGATGATGACGTTCCAGTCGAAAGTGGAAAACATCGATCCGCTCCCTCAATGCGCCGCCGCCGGCTGGCCCATGCTGATGAAGCCGGGCACCGAAACGCGGCGTTCGAGCCATCGCATGCCGTACACGACAACGATGTTGATGATGATGTAGATCAGGGTCGCGCCAGTGAAGGCTTCAAACACCTGAAAAGAAAATTCGGCCATCGACCGTGCGGCCGCAGTGAGCTCGATGAGCCCGATGGTCAGCGCCACCGAGGAATTCTTGATGATGTTGAGGAATTCGGAGCTCAGCGGCGGCAGGATGATGCGAAACGCCATCGGCAGCAGCACGTAGCGATAGGTCTGCGGCAGTGTCAGGCCCATCGCGAGACCCGCCATGCGTTGCCCGCTGCGCAAGCTGAGAATCCCGGCTTTGACCTGTTCGGCAACGCGCGCCGACGTGTAGAGGCCAAGACAGATCACCGCATTGTAGAACGACGCGTTAGCTGACTGCTTGAGCCAGTCGCCGATTGCTTGCGGCACAAGTTCCGGCAAGACGAAGTACCACAGGAACATCTGCACCAGCAGGGGGATGTTCCTGAACAACTCGACGTAAGCATTGCCGAGCCGGACCAGCCACGGGACCGGCGACGTACGGATCACCCCGACGACGGCGCCGACCGAAAGCGCGATCGCCCAGGCGAGAAGGGCCGTTGCCAGCGTCCAGCCAGCGCCGAACAGCAAAAGCTGCAAGTAGGTATAGGTGCCGTCGGGGGAAAGCTGAAAAAAGATTCCCCAATTCCAGTTGTAGTTCATCCGCGCCCTGGCCCCTCAAGCAATTACGGCGCGGCCTTGAGGCCGCGCCGCACAGTCTAGCGTCTATTTGGAGGCTATTGGTAGTCTTTGGGATCCCCGCTATCGGTGGGCTTGGCGATGACCTTCTTGAACGCGGCACTCATCGGTACCTCGAGATTGACGCTCTTGGGCGGGATCGGATTAAGGAACCACCTGTCGTAGATCTTGTTGATATCGCCGCTCTTGTAGGTGGCGGTCATGGCGTCATCGACCACTTTCTTGAAGGCCGGATCGTCCTTGCGCAGCATGATGCCGTACGGCTCGACTGACAGGGCATCGGTGGAAATTTCGTAGTCTTTTGGCGCCTTGGAACCTGCGACAAGGCTGTAGAGCAGGATATCGTCCATCACGAAGGCCGCGGCGCGTCCGGTTTCGACCATCAGGAAGGCCTCGGCGTGGTCCTTGGCCGGAAGAATGTTGAGGCCGAGGTTTTTCTCCGTGTTGAGCTCGGTAATCTGCTTGATGTTGGTGGTACCCGAGGTCGAGACCACGGTCTTGCCCTTGAGGTCTTCAAGCTTTTTGAGATTGGCGGACTTCTTCGACACGAAACGATTGGCCGTCACGAAGTGGGTGATGGTGAAGGAAATCTGTTTCTGCCGCTCGAGATTGTTGGTGGTAGAGCCGCACTCGAGATCGGTGGTGCCATTTGCCAGCAGAGGAATGCGGGTGGCGGACGTGACCGGCTGCAGCTTGACCTCGAGCTTGGTCAGCTTGAGGTTTGCTTTTACCGCATCGACGATCCTGTTGCAGAGATCCATGGCATAGCCGACCACCTGCTGCTTGTCGTCGTAGTAGGAGAAGGGAACCGAAGACTCGCGATGGCCGACCGTTATCGTGCCCGTATCCTTGATCTTCTTCAGCGTGCCGTCCTGCGCGACTGCGGTCCCGGAGAGCAAGCCGATGGCAGCTGCCGTCGTAATTATCGCCTTCAAACGCATCAAAACCCCCGTAAGAACCATGCACATCCGATGGTCCGGCGCCGTCATGGTGCCGGCCGGTGTAACCGGACCTTACCATAGGCCCGGCGCGGAATCCCACTGGCTCAACCTTTAAAGGGGGCTATTCCGCCGTGCGGTAGAACGCCGCCGCATCGTCGCTGAAAGCCTTGCGGGACACTGGATCAAGATAAAGCATGTGCCCACCGCGGTAGAGCTTGAGCTGGGCGCGGCCCGGCGGATCGAAGGAAGGCAAGTGGTCCAGGATGTAACGCGTCATGGCGTACGGCGTAATCATGTCCGCATAGCCGTGCGCAATGAGCAAACGAAAAGAAGAATCGTACGCCAGCAGGGTTCGCAAATCGTCTTCAACGCTCGCCTGCAGCCGGCCGCCCTGCCAGTCCCAATGAACGTCGCTCGCGAGCAGGGAATAGGTCATTTCTGTCTTGAAGCCGAGCTCATTCCGCGCATAGGACGCCATGGCGCCGCCGTACGCCCGTGTGACCACATCAAGAATGGGGTCGGGTGAACGCGATGCGCGGAGCTCGGGATAGGGGTCATCGGCAGCAAACGTCGCGTCGTACCGGCTGACGATCTTGTTTTCGCCGGAGCGCAGATTTTTAACGTAGGCATTAGCCGCGAAACCGCGCGCTTGCGTCACTGTATCAACCGGCAAGCCGGTGACCTTGGCGACGCGCTCATAAAAAGCCTTGCCGGTTTCACCCTTGGGCGGCGCGCCGGCCAGTGTCACCAGATAGTCCGTCATGGCGAAATGTTCCGCCGCCGCGAGCGCCTCGGGAGTGAAGGCCTGCTTTCGCTCGAGTTCGGCAGCCGCCAAGGAGGGCAACTGCAACGCGGCTCGCAATGCAGACTGGTCGTCGCCAAAGGTGAGCCAGCCTTCCAGGAACGGCGACACCATGAGAATGCCGGAAATCAGAATGCCCTGGTCGCTTTGCAATGCGCGCGCCGTTTTGACGGCGCGGAAGCCGCCATAGCTCTCGCCCAAGAGAAATTTGGGCGAGGCGGCGCGGTTGTTCTTGGCGACGTAGAGTGCGACGGCCTTTGCCATCGAACTTGCATCGCTGCGAATACTCCAGAAATTCTTGCCATCGTCCGGCTTGACCGTGCGGCTCCAGCCCGTTCCGACCGGATCGATCAGAACGAGATCGGTGAATGAGAGCCAGGTATCCGGATTGTCCCGCAGCGCAGCCCGCGTCGCCTCGTGGCCGTCCGGCCCAAAGTCGAGCACTCGCGGCCCGACAAGGCCGAGATGCAGGAATGCCGATGCTGCGCCGGGACCGCCGTTGAATACAAATGTCAGGGGTCGGTTGGGCTGGCCGTTCTTGGCGACATAAGCGGTATAAAAAACCGCCGCGCTCTGCTCGCCCGATTGGTCATAAAACGGGAGAGTGCCCGCGGTCGCCGTGTAGGCGAGCGGGCCGCGCGTCGTATTGATGGAGTGTTCAGTGACGGAATCCGTCGGCAACAGCCGCAGCACGCCTTTTTCGCCGGCGCGGCGCTCGGCAATGCCGGCCTGCGATCCGTGATCTCTTGCTGCGTCTTGCGCGCTGGCAACGCCAAGCGCGCCGACGAGCATGATCGCCGGCAGGATGCGGGGAAAGAGAAAAGCTTTTGTTCGCACGGGCGGCTCCAGTGAAATTGCGCCCCGGATCTGCCGCCCCAGCGGATATCGGCTAGCGCCTGCCGCGGAAATTCGGGCGCCGCTGTTGCGGAGCCGGAGAGGGGGCGTCGCCTTTGTGACGAAAACTGATCCGTCCGCGCTGTAAATCGTAGGGCGACATCTCGACGATGACGCGATCGCCGACGCCGGTGCGGATGCGGAACTTGCGCATCTTTCCCGCAGTGTAGGCGAGAACCTCGTGCTCGTTATCGAGTTTCACCCGGAAGTTGCCGTCCGGCAGGACCTCGGTCACCGTACCATCGAACTCCAGCAATTCCTCTTTCGCCATCCAGTGGTCTCCAGTTAGCCCATTATCCTATCCGAAATCCGGTCATTTCGGGATCATGCGCGCCCACGGTGGCCGTTATTACGGCGCGGCTCGCTCGAGCGGTGCAGGAATGTAACATTTCCCAATCCGTTTGGCTCGCCCTTCCCTTGCCCCGCATGGTGGGGTTGCGGCCGGGCATTATGATGGCGATGGCTGCCGTGCTGCTGGTGGGGCTCGTGATGGCCATGGCTGCCATGCTGCTGGCGAGGTTGGTGATAGCCGCGATGATGCTGCCGGCCATTCTTGCGGTTGGCTGAGTGGTGCGGGGCCGGCTGCAACGGCTTGCCGGTGCGACGGTCGGTCGCCGGTATCGCCATGCGGATCAGTCGCTCGATGTCACGCAGATAGGCTTTTTCCTCGTGGTCGCAAAAGGAAATCGCGACGCCCTCTGCACCAGCACGCGCAGTGCGACCGATGCGGTGGACATAGCTTTCGGGGATGTTCGGCAGATCGTAGTTGACCACGTGGCTTACCCCATCGACGTCGATGCCGCGGGCGGCAATGTCGGTGGCAATGAGCGTGCGCAGTTTACCGTCGCGGAACGCTGCGAGCACGCGCTCGCGCTGATTCTGCGACTTGTTGCCGTGGATCGCCTCGGCGGAGTGGCCGGCTTTTTGCAGGCCGCGCACAACCTTGTCGGCGCCGTGCTTGGTGCGGGTAAAGACCAGCACGCGATCGGTCTTTTCGGTCTTGAGTACCTCGACCAGCAGCGCCGGCTTCGATGCCTTTTCGGTGAGGATGACGCGCTGGTCGATACGATCGACGGTTGAGGCTTGCGGCGTGACTGCCACGCGGGCGGGATCGCGCAGCATTGCATCGGCAAGCCGGGTGATTTCCTGCGGCATGGTGGCCGAGAAGAACAATGTCTGCCGTGCCTTCGGCAACATCGCGACAATCTTCTTAATGTCGTGGATGAAGCCCATGTCGAGCATACGATCGGCTTCGTCCATTACCAGCACTTCGATCTGGTCGAGGCGCAGCGCGCGTTGATGGACCAGATCGAGCAGGCGGCCGGGCGTTGCCACGAGTACCTCGGCGCCGCGGGCGAGTGCACGCACTTGCCGGTTGATCGGTACGCCGCCGATTGCAAGTGCAATCTCGAGCGGTCTTATGTGTCGGCCATAGGCGCGGAAGCTGTCGGCGATCTGGCTGGACAATTCACGCGTCGGAGAAAGCACCAGCACGCTGGAGGATTTCTGCGCAGGACGCTGCCGCTTGTTGTAGAGGTGATTCAGGATCGGCAGTGCAAAGGCGGCGGTCTTGCCGGTGCCGGTCTGCGCAATGCCAATGACATCGCGGCCTTGTGCGGCAATCGGAATGGTCTGGGTCTGAATCGGGGTGGGGGTTACGTATTTTTCTTCCGCGAGGGCGCGGTTGATCGGCTCTGCGAGGCCGAACTCGTTAAATGAAGTCAAAGAGTCTCTTTCTTATACGGCGAGACGGCCGCGTCGCTGATGCGAGCGGCGGAATCGCGGGGTTCAAAGACATCCCGCGTTGCCAGGGTTGTCGTCAGGTTCAGATTTCGGATGGGCGGGGCGAAATTCGTTTTAATGAGCTTCGTGCACGCAGCCCGCAAACCCGAGACCGGGTCTTTCATCCGCACCGGACATATGACAGTTCGCCATGTTCTTTTCAAGGCGCGGTCTGCTCCCTGTTTCGCCAAATGATGAATAATGATGAATAGAACACGTACAGGCGGGTTTTGGACGGTTTTTGATGTCAGTTCCGGATGGCCAAACCGCTCGGGACCCGGAATGACGGAAGAATAGACAAGCCTCGAGAGATCGGGGAATGTCGGGCCCAAAATTCAGCTATTCAGGCGTAATAGCTATTGTGGAGCCGTTGAATGCCGTTCCCCAGAGCCTCCCAGGCTCTTTCTCGCGTTACCGTTCTCGATCTTACTCGAGTCCGTTCGGGCCCAACCTGCGTGCGCCAGCTCGCGGATTGGGGCGCAAACGTCATCAAGATCGAAACGCCGCCGCATCTGGAAAAAGGCGAGGGGCCCGGCGGTCCGCGCAACGGACCTGACTTCCAGAACCTGCACCGCAACAAGCGCAGCATTACCCTCGATCTGAAATCGCCAAAAGGCCTCACGGCCTTCAAACGCATGGTCGAGAAGGCCGATGTTGTGGTGGAGAACTTTCGTCCCGATGTGAAGGACCGGCTGGGCATCGATTACGAGTCGCTGCGCAAGATCAACAAACGCATCATCCTTGCCAGCATTTCCGGCTTCGGCCAGGACGGCCCCTACCGCGATCGGCCCGGCTTCGACCAGATCGCGCAGGGTATGGGTGGCCTGATGTCGATCACCGGCTTGCCGGGGCAGGGCCCCGTCCGCGTCGGCATTCCGATCGCCGATCTTTCCGCCGGCCTGTTCTGTGCATTGGGCATCATGGTTGCGCTGCTGGAGCGGGAAACGTCCGGCGAAGGCCAATGGGTAAACACGTCGCTTTTGCAGGCGCAGATTTTCATGCTCGACTTTCAGGCCGCGCGCTGGCTGCAGGCGCGCGAAGTGCCGAAGCAGGCCGGCAACAATCACCCCACCAGTATTCCGACCGGCGTGTTCAAGACCAGTGACGGACACATCAACATTGCCTCAACCGGACAAGTGATGTGGGAGCGGCTCTGCAATGCAATTGAAGCCCCCGAGCTGATCAAGCATCCCGACTATGCGACCGGCGCGCTGCGTTCCAAGAACCGCGATGCGCTGAATGCGGAAATCGACAAGCGCACGGTCAACAAGAGCAGTGCCGAATGGATCGACGTATTCAACACAATCGGAGTGCCGTGCGGTCCGATCTACTCGATCGATCAGATGTTCGGTGACGAACAGGTCAAACACATCGGCATTGCCCAAGGCGCCAGGCGGCCGGACGGCAGCGAACAGATTTTTGTCGGGCAACCGGTGAGTCTGTCCCGCACCCCGAGCAAGATCGTGGCGACCCCGCCCGAGCAGGGCCAACACACCGACGAGGTGCTCAAGGAATTCGGTTTTGCCGACAACGAAATTGCGGAGCTGCACAAGGCGCAAGCGGTTTAATGAATTGTCATGGCCGGGCTTGGCGCGGCTATCCACGTCTTGAGACACGGTAAGACGTGGATGCCCGGCACAAGGCCGGGCATGACAACGGGAGTTGAAGGAGTACGTGGATGTCGACGGACAAGATGTTGTCTCGCAAGGAAGGCAAGGTCGGTTATCTGACCTTCAACAATCCTGAGCGTCACAATGCCGTTTCACTGGAAATGTGGGAAGCCGCTGAAGGATTCCTTGAGCAATTCAAGAACGACAAAAACATCCGCGTCGTTGTAGTGACCGGGGCTGGTGGCAAGGCTTTCATTTCGGGAGCCGACATTTCGAAATTCGAGAAGGAGCGTTCGACGCAGGAAGCCGTCGATCGTTACAACGCTGCAGTCGATCGCGCGAACAATGCATTTTATACGTTTCCCAAGCCGATCATCGCCATGATCCGTGGCTACTGCATCGGCGGTGGCGTGGGGCTTGCCCTGTGCTGCGATATCCGCATTTGTACCGAAGAGTCCAAATTCGGCGTGCCTGCGGCCAAGCTCGGCCTTGGCTACCGGTTTGACGGACTGAAGAAACTCGTCGACCTGGTGGGGCCGTCCTTCGCCAAGGAGATCTTTTTTACCGCGCGCCAGTTCACGGCTGCCGAGGCGCAGGTGATGGGCCTGGTCAATCGCGTGGTGTCCGATAAGGAGCTGGAGGGCTACGTCAAGGAGTATGCCGAGACGATTGCAGCGAATGCGCCGCTCACCGTCGATTCGGTCAAATACATTGTCGGTCAAACACTCACCGACGAAAGCAAGCGCGATCTGAAGAAGTGCGACGAGCTCGTGCAGGCCTGTTTTGCCAGCAATGACTACAAAGAGGGTCGCAAGGCATTCATGGAAAAGCGCAAGCCGGCATTCACCGGATCATAGACCGCGGCAGGAGTGAAGAGAAAAGCTGCTGCGGTGTTCAGAATGCAAATGATACAGCCGTGCGAAGCGGCGGTTTAGGGAGGAAGCGCGTGGCGTCCGTCGAGTTGCGGGATCTGACCAAGCGATACGGCGAGGTCGCCGTGGTCGACGACATATCGCTGACCATCGAGCATGGTCATCTTGTTTGCCTGCTCGGCCCGTCGGGCTGCGGAAAGACGACAACGCTGCGGCTCATCGCCGGCTTCGTCGAGCCGAGCGAAGGCGAAATCCGTGTCGGCGACAAGCTCGTGTCCTCACCCGCGCACTCGGTACCCCCCGAAAAGCGCAACATGTCGATGATCTTCCGGAGCTATGCGTTGTGGCCGCATATGACAGTGGCCGAGAACATCGTCTACGGCCTGAAGCTGCGAAAATTGGACCGCGACACCATCGGCAAGAAACTCGACGCCATTCTTGCGACCACCCGCCTTGCGCCGCTTGCGCAGCGCTATCCGGGAGAGTTGTCGGGCGGGCAGCAGCAGCGCGTGGCGCTTGCGCGCGCTCTCATCGTGGAGCCGGAAACCCTCCTGCTCGACGAACCGCTTTCCAATCTCGATGCAAATTTGCGCGAGGAGATGCGCTTCGAGGTGCGCCGCCTGCATGACGCCTATCGTTACACGACGGTCTACGTCACGCACGATCAGTCGGAAGCCATGACAACCGCCGACCTGATCGCGGTGATGAACGCGGGAAAGATCGAGCAGGCCGGTTCGCCGGAGGAAATCTATGACCGGCCCCGCTCGGAGTTCGTCGCGCGCTTCATCGGCTCCAGCAACGTCATTAAAGGGAAGGGGCTCGATGGTGCCCGCATCGATTTTGCCGGCACGCCGCTGCATTGCACGGGCGCGAAAATCAATTCCGGCGCATCGACCCCGGTGTCGATCCGCCCCCACGACATCGTTATTTCAGCCACGCAACGGCAGGGCGAGAACGTCGTGCCGGCAACTGTCGTGCGGCAGGTCTTCCTCGGTGGCACGCGGGACTATATGGTTGAAGCCAAGGATGGCACGCAGC
>JBKPLN010000196.1:0-8962 GCA_046731635.1 Pseudomonadota bacterium
CTGTCAAAACCACGAACAATGGCGCCCGCGGCAACGGCGCGCGCGAGCGGATCGGTCGCGAAAGCCCGTGCGTCGCCGCGAAACATGTTGCGCGGAAACTGGTCGAGAAGGATGAGCAACGCGAGGGCGCCTTGCGTGCTCTGCTCCCAGTCAGTCAATTTTCCGGCCGCGGCCGCCTCATGGGCCTCGAGAAATCCCTGCCGGATCTCCTCGTCGAAGCTTGCATCCTTTTTGAACCAGCGGTCCGGTCCCGCCGCGCGCCAGAACGAAACGATTTCGTCCGCAGTCGCGGCCATTACATGCCTTTCAATTGGCCGCCGGCCGGCCAGCTTCGTCGCGCAACGCGCGCCGCAGGATCTTGCCGACATTGGTTTTGGGCAATTCCTCGCGGAACTCGATCTGCTTCGGCACCTTGTAACTGGCCAATTTAGTGGCCATAAACGCGCGCAATTCGTTGGCCGTAACGTCCGGATTCTTTTTCACAGCAAACAACTTGGCCGCTTCGCCGGAATGCTTGTCGGGCACACCCACCACGGCGCATTCCAGCAAGCCCCCGTGGCTCATCGCCACTTCTTCCACCTCGTTGGGAAATACCTTGAAGCCGGAAACCGCGATCATGTCCTTCTTGCGGTCGACGATGCGCACGCGTCCCTGGTCGTCCATCACGCCGATATCACCCGTGCGGAAGAAGCCGTCTGCGGTCATAGCCTTGGCTGTTTCCGTGGGGCTGTTCCAGTAACCTGCCATGACCTGGGGGCCGCGCGCACAGATTTCTCCCTGCTCGCCCAGCGGCACTTCGCGTCCTTCTTCATCGCGGATCGACATTTCCGTTGAAGGCAAAGGCAATCCGATGGTGCCGGTCCATTCGGCGATATCGCCGCGGTTGCATGTCAGCACCGGCGAGGTTTCCGAAAGTCCATAACCCTCGATAATCGGCTTGCCCGTTGCCTTCACCCAGGCATCGGCGACGGATTTCTGTACCGCCATCCCGCCGCCTACGGCGCATTTGAGCATGCTCCAGTCGATCTTGCCGAAGTCCGGATTATGAAGCAGCGCGTTGTAAAGCGTGTTCACCGCCGGAAAGATGTTCACCTTGTAGTGACTGAGCTCCTTGACCAGTCCGCGAATGTCGCGCGGGTTCACGATCAGGAGACACGATCCACCCGTTCGGACGCTGAGAAGAAAGCATCCCGTCAATGCGAAGATGTGATAGAGCGGCAATGCCGTGACTATAAGCAGTTGGTCGGTTTTCGGCGGCAGGTCGACCATCGGCTGGTTCCACGCTTCCACCTGCAGCATGTTGGCGACCAGATTGCGATGGACCAGCATGGCGCCTTTGGCGACGCCAGTCGTCCCGCCGGTATATTGCAGGAATGCAATATCGTCTGGACCGATCGCAGGTTTTACGAAACTGGATTTGCGGCCTGCCGCGAGCGCGTCATTGAACCTGATGGACTTCGGGAGCGAGTAGGCCGGCACCATCTTCTTGACGTGACGAACAACGCTGTTGACCAGAATCCCTTTTATCCTGCCGAGCATGTCGCCAAGGCTTGCAATCACGACATGCTTGACTGGGGTTTTTGGCAGCGCCTGTTCGAGCACGGCAGCAAAGTTCTCAAGAACGATAATTGCCTCGGCCCCGGCATCGGTAAGCTGGAATTCCAGTTCGCGCGGCTTGTAGAGCGGATTGACGTTCACCACGGTGCAGCCGGCACGCAGGACGCCGGCGATCGCAACCGGGTACTGCAGGACATTTGGCATCATGATCGCCACGCGCGCGCCGTTCTTCAGTCCGCGGCTTTGCAGCCACGCGGCGAGAGCACGCGATGCCTCGTCGAGTTCCGCGTACGTCAGCGATTTGCCCATGCAGACACAGGCCTCGCGCGCCGCGAATGTGCTGAAGCCCTCCTCGAACATTGCGACGAGTGATGAATAGCGAGACGGGTCAATATCGGCGGGAACGCCCGGCGGATATTGCCGCAGCCAAAGCCGTTCCATAACGTTTCCCCCGCGCCGGGTCATTTATCCGGATGCCGGCGCTCGATTCCTCAGCATGATTCTAACCGGCTCTGCGTGCAAGGCCAGCGAAACCAGGATACCGAACTAATGGCCCCCGAACGGAACCAAAGGGTTATCGGTGAGGGCCGCACGATCGGGCCGATCGGGCGCTGCAATCCCGAGAAAAGCTTCGAATAGCTCCCGAACGGCGCGTTCCGGCAGGTCACGCGTGATGAAAACCAGCCTGGTGCGGAGATCGTCATCGGGCCAGCGATCGAGGCGAACCGTAGGGTGAAAGACGTGCTGAACGCCGTGCACAACCACCGGCGTGTCCGGCATTTCGGAAAGCTTCACGATGCCCTTCACCCGCAGCAGCCTGGAGCCATGCGTGGCCCGCAACAGTTCCAGGAACATATCGAGCGTACCGGCGGGGATCGCTTCGTCCGCGGACAGCACATAAGCGCCGATGTGATCGTCGTGGCGGTTGACATCATGCCGGTGATGATCGTGTTCGTGGGCATACGCCTCCTCGGCCAGCCATTTTTTGACATCCGGGATCTTCCTGTCCGCGTCGTAGAGGCCACTTCCCAGCAATCGGCCGGGTACCGCCTCGCCGCGGGAAGCATCGAGAATTGGCGCCGCCGGGTTGAGCGCACGAAGGCGCGCCATGATCTGCTCTTGCTGCGAAGCTGTCGCCAGATCGGTCTTTGTCAGCACGATGCGATCGGCGACAGCGGCCTGCTTGACTGCTTCGGCATGGGCATCAAACGTCGTCTCGCCATTGATGGCGTCGACCACTGTTATGACGCCGTCGAGCCGGTAGCGCAGCAACAGATAGGGATGCGACATTGCGGTGTGGAGAACAGGGGCCGGGTCGGCGAGACCCGTCGTTTCCAACAGCACGCGACGAAATGTGCAACGGCGGTTGTCGAGATCACGCAGCAATGTCTCAAGGGCATCGATGAGATCCCCGCGCATGGTGCAGCACAGGCAGCCGGATTGCAGCAGCACCATGTTGTCGCCGACATACTCGACGAGCAGGTGGTCGAGAGATACCTCGCCAAACTCGTTGATAATGACGGCAGTCTCCGCCAGGGCGGGATCCTTCAGGAGCCGATTGAGCAGTGTGGTTTTCCCCGCGCCAAGAAAACCGGTCAGTACCGTAAGCGGGATTGGGGTCGGCGGGCCTTTTCGCTCGGCGCGCGGCGAAGCTTGGCTCATTGCGTTGTAGAACTGACCTTGGGCTTGGCGGCCGGTTTTGCCGGCTTGGCAGTCTTCGCTGCCTTGGCATCTTCCTTGGTCGCCTTTGCTGGCTTCTTGGAGGCATCCGTCTTGGCGGCTGCTTTCTTTTTCTTCTTTGGCGTAGCGCTCGCGATCTGCTCGACGGTATCGGGGCGATCGGCAGGCCCAGTGAATACGACGACGGGAGGCGTGGTCTCGACCGGCGGCCCAAGCACGAATTTCGCCGGCTTGGCGCCCGACAGCATGAAGGCCTGTCCATTGCCCGATTCCTCGCTCCCGTTGGAAGCTGATTCCTCGGGCTCCTCCTCGTTCTCTTCTGACGGGGGCTTGCGGCGATGCCCGCCACACATTTCCTCGCGCAGGTTCGGAGGCTGCGCATCTATTGGCGCCAATGCGTCCACGGTTCCGAGCGATGGCGTGAGCCAGGAGAGACCGCCGCTGTTGAATCCGCGCTCGAGCAATTGGGCCGCCTTTTGTGCGCGCACCGCGCCGGACCAGGCCCCCAGCACGACCGCGATCAGTCGGCGGCCATTGCGCGTAGCCGAGGCGACGACGTTATATCCGGATGCACATATGAATCCGGTTTTCATGCCGTCGGCGCCAGGATAGCGATAGACCAGCGAATTGTAATTCCGCATGACGCGGTTGCCGTAACGGATCGACGAGATGTGCCAGTAGCCGTCGTGTTCGGGAAATTCACGAATAAGCGCACGGGCGAGGATGGCCAGGTCGCGCGCCGATGACACGTGATTTTCCGCTGGCAGACCGTTCGGATTGACAAAATTGCTTTGCGTCATGCCGAGGCGTCGGGCATTCGCATTCATCAAATCAGCAAAACCCTCCAGCGAACCGCCGACGCCTTCTGCGATCGTCACGGCAATATCGTTGGCAGATTTGACCATCAGCATCTTCAACGCGTTGTCGACGGTCACGGTCGCGCCGATCTTGAACCCCATCTTGGTGGGTTGCTGCGCCGCCGCGTTACGCGATACTGTGAGCAACGTATTGATCGAGATGCGACCTTCCTTTACTGCGCGCAGGGTTGTGTAGGCCGTCATCAGTTTGGTGACGGAGGCCGGGTACCAGGGAAGCGTGGCGTTCTCGGCGTGCAATACTTTCCCGGTAGAAGCTTCGATCAGAAGCTGTGCGTCGGCCCGAGCGCGATCGGCGCAGGCGAGCGACAACAAGCCGGCAAAACCGAAGGCAAACGTTCGGAAGGCGTGGTGCGAAAAAACAATCATCGTTCGCGCTTCAGGGTCCTAAGGTCAGAAACGGGGAAGTTCCATATATGACCGTGCTAGGCTATCGAAGCTTTGGATGGTAGGCAAAGCCGGTGAACTGCGGCTGAACAAATATGGTGACTGGCTCTTCTGCGAAAAAAGCGACCAAAGTTCGGCAAAGGAGGCATTCATGACCGCCTGTATTGTTGGGTGGGCCCATACCCCTTTCGGCAGACTTAACGCTGAAAGCGTGGAAAGTCTCGTCGTGCGCGTTGCCGGCGAAGCGCTGACCGATGCGGGAATTGGTCCGAAAGACGTGGACGAAATTGTCCTCGGCCACTTCAATGCAGGGTTTTCGGCGCAGGATTTTACCGCTTCGCTTGTGCTGCAGGCTTCCCCGGATTTGCGCTTCAAGCGCGCGACGCGCGTCGAGAACGCCTGCGCGACCGGGTCCGCCGCCGTGCATCAGGGCATAAAGGCAATTGAGGCCCGCGCTGCGCGCGTCGTGCTTGTCGTCGGCGTCGAGCAGATGACAACGACCCCGGCGCCGGAAATCGGTCGCAATTTGCTCAAGGCATCGTATGTGCGCGAGGAGGCCGATATCGACGGCGGGTTCGCGGGCATTTTCGGCAAGATTGCTGGCCTCTATTTTCAGAAATGGGGCGATCAGTCGGACGCACTCGCCATGATTGCTGCCAAAAACCACAAGAATGGCGTCGGCAATCCCTACGCGCAGATGCGCAAGGACTTGGGCTACGAGTTCTGCCGCACCGAGAGCGAGAAAAATCCTTTCGTGGCCGGCCCGCTCAAACGCACCGATTGTTCCCTGGTTTCAGACGGTGCTGCGGCCGTCGTGCTCTCCGATGTCGAAACAGCGCTAAAAATGAAAAAGGCCGTTGCATTTCATGCGGCTGAACACGTTCAGGACTTCTTGCCGATGTCAAAACGGGACATCCTGAAGTTTGAAGGTTGCGCGCAGGCCTGGAAACAGGCGCTCGCGAAGGCAGGGCTCAAGCTTGGCGATCTGTCCTTCGTCGAGACGCACGATTGCTTCACCATTGCAGAACTCATCGAATACGAGGCCATGGGGCTGACTGCCGAAGGGCAGGGCGCTCGCGCGGTTGCGGAGGGCTGGACACAGAAGAACGGCCGGCTCCCGGTGAATCCTTCTGGCGGTCTGAAAGCAAAAGGTCACCCGATCGGCGCGACCGGCGTGTCCATGCACGCGCTCTCCGCGATGCAGCTTATGGGCAGTGCCGGCGATCTTCAGGTGAAGGATGCCCGTCTGGGCGGCATCTTCAACATGGGTGGCGCCGCTGTAGCGAATTACGTGAGCATTCTCGAGAGGCTCAAGTAGCGCATTTGACGGCCGTTTTCGGCGCTAGTTGTAATTCCGACTGGCGGCGGGAGGCAGGAACGAGAAGTCGAAAATATCCTCAGCCTTCGGCTTGGAGCCTTTGAATTTATAGGACCATGCAAGCTGGTCGACCGCGCGGATGAAGCGCTCCTCGTCGATTTCACCATAGCCGTTCGTTTTCACTTCTGGTGTGACGATGTTTTCTCGAATGGCCATGTTCAGCCGTTCAAGCTCGACATTTTTTCTCGCCGTTCCATTGTGTTGTAGTACCGAGTTGATCGCGGACGAAGGTTGCTTGACGGTTTCCTTCAGGCCTTTAATGAACGCCCGCAGAAAGCCCTGCACGGCCTCCGGATGCCCGGCCGCGAAGTTCGGGTTCACGATGATGGCGTTTCCATAAAGTTCGAGGCCGTAGTCTGCCATCAGCAGCACGGCGATATCATCGACCGGAACGCCTTTGTCCTTGAGATCAATAAAGGAAAAATACGAGAAACCGATGATCGCATCCACCTGGCCGGCGGCCAGCATCGGCTCGCGTACCGGGAAGCTGACGGCGTCAATCTTGACCTTGGAAGTCTCGATTCCGTTTGTTCGGACGAAAATGGGCCATTGCGCATAAGCGCCGTCGTTTGCCGCGCCGATCGTTTTGCCTTCGAGGTCTTTCGGTTGGTTGATGCCGCGGCTCTTGCGGCCGATCACCGCGAAGGGCGGACGATTGTAGAGCATGAAGACGGCCTTGACCGGCGCGGCCCGGTTGGCGTCCCGGAAGCGGATCAGTGCATTGATGTCGGCGAGCCCCATCTCGTACGTACCCGACGCCACGCGCTCGATCGTTTCCTGCGAGCCACTTGCGGGAGCGATACTGACGTTTACGCCTTCGGCCTTGTAGTATCCTTTGTCGAACGGCAGCAGGAATGGGGCCGCGCGCCCGTCGATTTCATAATCAAGCGAGAAGCTGACGCTCGTTTCCGCGGCCGCGGCGCCGGTGATCAGGACCAAGGCGGCGGGAAGCAGCGCTACCCAGGCCCATCGGCCAATGCGGTAAGCGCCCATCACTCGGCCCTCCTCTCGCGGCTCGCCCCTCTGTTTTGTCTTGCCCAAATGAGCAAAGGACAGCGCGATGCAAAGGGCAATATGCGGGCGGGCGTTCGCGATACAATTTGCTCTGTTATGACTAACACCGGCCGATAGACTTGCTGCGGCCGCAATCCGGAACACAAGAAAACGCTCATTTGCGATAGACTTGCCGCAAGTTCGGAGGCTTTTGCCTATGCCGTTGGCGAAAGTTGAGAGGCCCGTGCGCGACATTCCGCCGCTGCGTGCGCCTTACGCGCCGGCGGATGAGGAGATCGCGAGGGACCTGCTGGCAGCGGCCGGTCGCCCGAGCGACGCCGAGGCGCGCATTGACGCGCGGGCCACGCGCCTGGTTGAGGCAATCCGTGCGCGCAGAGGCGGGCTCGGCGGAGTTGAGGATTTCCTGCACGCCTATGCAATGTCGACCAAGGAAGGGCTGGCGTTGATGGTGCTGGCCGAAGCGCTGCTTCGCGTCCCGGATCCCGAGACGGCCGACCGATTGATCGAGGATAAGCTTAGGACCGGCGATTGGATGCACCACGACCCGCGCTCGGAGTCGTTTCTCATTTCGGCATCCGCCTGGACGCTTGGCCTCACCGCCCGCGTCATTCATCCCGGAGAGACCCCGGAGGGCATTGTTGACACGCTGATTAAGCGGATCGGATTGCCGGCGGTTCGGGCAGCTACGCGTCAGGCGATGCGCCTGCTTGGCTCGCATTTTGTGCTCGGCCAGACGATTGAAGAAGCGTTGAGGCGGGCCGATTCACAGCGTGAATTTCTCTATTCATTCGACATGCTGGGCGAGGGTGCCCGCACCGGGGCGGACGCTCATCGATATTTCGAATCGTACGCCAACGCCATTCGCGAGATCGGCAAAGCGTCCGGCAACGAGACGCTGCCCAGGCGACCCGGCATTTCCGTCAAATTGTCGGCCCTGCATCCGCGTTACGAGCCGTTGTCACGCCAACGCGTCCTCGACGAACTGACGCCCAGGCTGCTTGAGCTGGCGCAGCTGGCGAAGCGCCACGAACTCAACTTTACAGTCGATGCCGAGGAAGCCGACAGGCTGGAGCTATCACTGGATGTGATTGCCGCGGTATTGCGCGAATCCTCGCTCGCGGGATGGGATGGCTTCGGGCTTGCCGTGCAGGCCTACCAGAAGCGCGCCGGCGCTGTGATCGACTGGATAACCGATGTCGCGAAGCGGCTCGATCGTCAGCTGATGATCCGTCTGGTGAAAGGCGCCTACTGGGACACTGAGATCAAACGCGCGCAGGAGAGAGGCCTGTCCGACTATCCGGTCTTCACGCGCAAGCCGATGACCGACCTTACCTACCTCGACTGCGTACGAAAACTGCTGGCCAGGCGGCCCTTACTTTATCCGCAGTTCGCAACCCACAACGCCCTGACGGTAGCGTGCGTCATCGAGGATGCCAGTGGCACCGCCGGCTATGAATTCCAAAGACTGCACGGGATGGGTGAAGCGCTCTATGAGGCGCTGCTCGATGACCTGCCTGATCTGACCTGTCGGGTCTATGCACCGGTTGGCGGATATTCCGATTTGCTCGCCTATCTGGTGCGTCGATTGCTGGAAAATGGCGCAAATTCTTCCTTCGTGTCGGTCGCAGCGGATCCCGCGGTACCGATCGAAAATATTCTGCGGCGGCCGCAGAGCCGGATCGGCGACCCCACGCACGCGCGCCATTCGCACATTCCGCTCCCACGCGACCTTTTTCGTCCCGTCCGTCGCAACTCCAGCGGTGTCGAATTCGGCGACCGCGCTTCGCTCGAAGCGCTGCTCGGCGAGATCCGTGCGGCTCCGCAAACGGTGCACGCAAAATCGCTCGTCGATGGAATCGAGATCGCGGGCCGGGAACGGCCGGTGCTGTCCCCCATCGATGGTCGGGAAATCGGCACGGTGCAGGAAAGCGACAAAGCCATCTTGAACTCGGCGCTCGCCGCAGCTCATTCCGCATTTCAGTCCTGGGATGCAACGCTGATTGCCAATCGGGCGCGGATACTTGAACGCGTTGGCGATTTGATCGAGCAGAATCGCGGACGACTCATCGCG
>JBKPLN010000197.1:0-3875 GCA_046731635.1 Pseudomonadota bacterium
TGACCACGAGAAGGATCACGAGACGCGTAAAATCGCCTTCACTTCGACTTGCAAGCAGAATCGTTGCGGTGATCGCACCAGGGCCGGCCATTAACGGAATCGCAAGCGGGAACGCGGCGATGTTGCGAACATGCTCCTCGACGGCCTGTTCGGCCTGTTGCGACTGACGCCCGATCCGAACGCCAAAAACCATTTCAGAAGCGATCGAAAACAGCAGCAAGCCACCCGCGATGCGGAACGCGGGCAGGCCGATCGAGAGCGTGCGCAACAACCAGTCGCCGATGAGCGCGCTGCCGGCGAGAATAGATGCAGCGATCAGCGTGGCACGAAGCGCGACGTTGCGCCGCGCGCTTTCAGGCAAGCCATGCGTGATCGCCAGATAGGAAGGGACGAGGCCGATCGGATCGACGACGACGACCAGCGTGACAAGTGCCGAAATGAAGAATTCGACCGGCATGCGCGGCGCTTAGGCTACCACAAGCTCCGTTCGCCCCGCGCAAGCAGGTCCAGTCTTAAAAGAGCGACTGGGTCGCTTCGCGAGGACAACGGTGCCGGAGCGACGCATCGACGCTCCGACGCAAGTGGACTCGTCGTCATCTCCGACGTGAGAAATTGCAAATTTCGGACCTTGGTTGGGGAGTACCACTGGCGCTATTTTGGAACCTGCTCGAGGTCGCTAAGCTATTGAATTAGTATGCGATATTAGCCTGTATGGCGGCTCATTTCGGTTGGCAAAATAGAGCTGAATCAGCTAAAAAACAGCGACTAAAAATTCCACGCAGGACCTTGTCTTGGCCGACACCGAACCTCCGAAATCGGGGGACGCACCGCCGTCCGATGTGCGCCCCGTTTCCATCACCGAGGAGATGAAGCGCAGCTATCTCGATTACGCGATGAGCGTAATCGTGTCGCGTGCTTTGCCTGACGTACGCGACGGCCTCAAGCCGGTACATCGCCGCATTCTCCATTCGATGAATGAAAACGGGCACACGCCCGACAAGAAATACGTCAAGTCAGCGCGCGTTGTCGGCGACGTGATGGGCAAATATCATCCACACGGCGACCAGGCGATCTATGATGCCCTGGTGCGGATGGCGCAGGATTTCTCCATGCGCCTGATGCTGATCGACGGGCAGGGCAATTTCGGCTCGGTCGACGGCGATCCGCCGGCGGCAATGCGCTACACCGAGTGCCGGCTGGCTCGGCCCGCGTTGGCGCTGCTCGACGACATCGACAAGGACACCGTCGATTTCCAGGAAAACTACGACGGAACCGAGAAAGAGCCGGTGGTGCTGCCGGCGCGCTTCCCGAATTTGCTCGTCAACGGCGCGGGCGGCATCGCGGTCGGCATGGCAACCAACATTCCCCCGCATAATCTCGGCGAGGTGATCGATGCCGCGACAGCGTTGATCGACAATCCGGCCCTCACCATCGACGACCTGATCAAAATCGTGCCTGGGCCGGATTTTCCGACCGGCGGCATCATCCTTGGCCGCGACGGTATTCGCTCTGCCTACACGGAAGGTCGCGGCTCGATCGTCATGCGTGGCAAGGTCGAGGCGGAGACCATTCGCAAGGAACGCGAGGCCTTCGTCATTACGGAGATTCCGTACCAGGTGAACAAAGCCGCAATGGTCGAGCGCATTGCCGAGCTCGTGCGGGAGAAAAGAATCGACGGCGTAGCGGATCTGCGGGACGAGAGTGATCGGCAAGGATACCGTGTCGTGGTCGAGCTCAAGCGCGAAGCGGTGCCGGACGTCGTCCTGAATCAGCTTTACCGTTTTACGCCGCTGCAGTCGTCGTTCGGGTGTAACATGGTGGCGCTCGATGGCGGCCGCCCGCTGGTGATGACGCTGAAGGATATGCTCAGCGCCTTCATCGCGTTTCGCGAAGAGGTCGTATCACGCCGCACCAAGCATCTTCTTGGCAAAGCGAGAGACCGCGGTCACGTGCTGGTCGGTCTTGCGATTGCCGTCGCCAATATCGACGAGTTCATCAGGCTCATTCGGGCGGCAAAGGATCCGAACGCTGCCCGCGACGCGCTCATGGCGCGTGACTGGCCGGCGAAGGACGTGGCTGCCATGGTCACGCTTATCGACGATCCGCGTCACAAGATCTCGTCCAAGGGCACGACCAGGCTTTCGGCCGACCAGGCGAGGGCAATCCTTGATCTGCGCCTGCAGCGTCTGACCGCGCTTGGCCGCGACGAAATCAAACAGGAACTTGACAAGCTTAAAGCTGAAATCGCCGACTATCTCGATATCCTGCGATCGCGCTCGCGCATCCAGGAGATCATCAAGAAAGAACTCGCCGACGTGAAGAAAGAATTCGCTACTCCGCGGCGGACTGTGATCGCGGAAGCGACCGGCCAGGTTGACGAAGAAGATCTCATTACACGCGAAGACATGGTGGTTACGGTCTCCCACCAGGGTTACATAAAACGCGTGCCGCTTTCGACCTATCGCGCACAGCGCCGCGGCGGCAAGGGCCGCGGCGGCATGCAGGTCCGCGAGGAAGATTTCGTGTCGCGGCTGTTCGTTGCCTCGACGCACGCTCCGGTTCTGTATTTTTCCTCGCGCGGCAAGGTCTACAAGGAGAAAGTCTGGCGGCTGCCAATTGCGGCGCCGCAGGCGCGCGGCAAGGCGCTCATCAATATTCTTCCCCTGCAGCAAGGGGAGACAATAACGACCATCATGCCGCTGCCAGAGGATGAGACGACCTGGGGCGAACTCGACGTCATGTTCGCCACCACCAGTGGCACGGTCAGGCGCAACAAGTTGTCCGATTTCGTCGACGTGCGCCCCTCCGGCATCATCGCGATGAAGCTCGAAAATGGCGAGGCTATTGTCGATGTTCAAATCTGCACGGAAAAAGACGATGTGCTGCTCACCGTCAACGGCGGCCAGTGCATCCGCTTCCCTGTCCCGGAGGTTCGCGTGTTCCAGGGGCGCACATCGCGCGGCGTGCGCGGCATCACGCTGGCCGATAAGGACCACGTGATCTCGCTGTCGATCCTTCTCCACATCGATGTGACGGCGGAGGAGCGGGCCGCATATCTCAAGCGCGCCAGCGCAATTCGCCGGGGAGGGGCAGCCGAGGAGGAGGCCGGCACCGATGCAGAAGAGGCGGTCGGCGCCATCGAACTGGGCGAGAAAAGGTATGTCGACCTGTCTGCCGCCGAGCAGTTCGTGCTGACGGTATCCGAGCGCGGCTATGGCAAGCGCACATCGTCTTACGAGTATCGGACGACCGGCCGCGGCGGCAAAGGCATCGTCGCAATGTCGCTGACCAAGAAGACCGGCAAGATCGTCGGCTCGTTCCCGGTCGAGGAAGCCGACCAGGTGATGCTGGTCACCGACGCGGGCAAGCTCATCCGCACGCCCGTATCAGGCATCCGCATCGCCGGGCGCTCGACGCAGGGCGTGATCGTACTGAACACCGCCGAAGACGAACGCGTGGTCTCGGTCGAACGCCTGAGCGAAGAGGGCGAAGAGGAAGAGTAGCCCGAGGGCTCGCCAGCAGCATGAACTATCACCTCTTTTCCGCCTTCCTGTTGATCACTTTCGTCCTGGTGATCGTACCGGGGCCGATCGTCACCCTCATCATCGCCACCGGGGCAACGCGCGGCGTTGGTGCTGCCTTGCTGACTACCGCAGGTTCTACGCTCGGCAACGCCCGTTGCTTGCTTGCATCGCGCTCGGGTTGAACTGGATCCTGAAGACCTCTTCGGAAGTGTTTGAGGTCATGCGCTGGATCGGCGCGGCTTACCTGGTCTGGCTGGGCATTCAGTCATGGCGGCATGCCGGGATAAATGGCGGGGCCGTATCGCCGCGCGGGCACGTGTACCTTTGGCGCGGCTTTGCGGTGGCGATGAC
>JBKPLN010000198.1:0-1764 GCA_046731635.1 Pseudomonadota bacterium
GATCTACTACGGGGACTCCACCCTCGAGGCCGACAAGGTCATCTACGATCAGAAGACCAAGCGCCTGCACGCCGAAGGCAACGTCCGGCTCACGGAGCAGGACGGCAAGGTCACTTATGGCGAGATCATGGATCTGTCGGACGACTACAGGGACGGCTTCGTCGACTCGTTGCGTCTTGACGCTCCCGATCAAACCCGCATGGCGGCGACCCGCGCAGAACGTTCCAGCGGCCGGTACACGGTCTTTCACAATGGCGTCTACACCGCCTGCCTTCCCTGCAAGGACGATCCGAAAAAGCCGCCGCTCTGGCAGGTGAAGGCCGCGCGCATCATCCACGACCAGGGCGAAAAGATGGTTTACTTCGAAGACGCCCGGCTCGAATTCTTTGGTCAGCCAATTGCGTTTCTGCCGTACTTCTCCGCACCCGATCCGACCGTCAAGCGCAAGACCGGCTTCCTGATGCCGATATTTTCATCAAGCTCGGTCTATGGCACCGCGGTTGAAATTCCCTACTACTGGGCTCTTGCGCCCGACTACGATGCGACGTTCTCGCCGCTGATCACCACGCGGCAGGGACCGCTGCTTCAGGGCGAATTCCGTCAGCGCTTGATTAATGGCGCCTATACGATCAGAGCGGCCGGCATATACCAGCTCGACAAGGATTACTTTTCCTCGTCGAAATTTACACCGGCTCCCGGTGACCCGTCGTCGACAAATCCGGGCTTCCGCAACTGGCGCGGCAGCGTTGAAAGTTCGGGCCTGTTCGCGCTCAACAACAAATGGGTGTGGGGCTGGGATGCAACGGCGCTGTCCGACAAGACATTTCTGCAGGATTATCACCCGAGTCTGTCCAAAATTCGCGCCGTCGATACGTTCCAGAACCCGCTAAGCGAGGCGATCTCGCAGCTCTACCTCGCGGGCAAAGGCAACCGCAGCTATTTCGATGCCAGAACAATTTACTATTACGGTTTTTCGCAAGCGGACACGCAAAGTCAGATTCCTGTCATCCATCCGGTGATCGACTACAACTACGTATTTGACCGTCCGATTTTGGGCGGCGAAGTCGGCTACCGCATTAATTTTACCAGTCTGACCCGTAGCGATGCCGACTTCGATCCGATCACCCAAAGCGCGCTGCTTAATGGAACCTGCACGGAAACCGCCAATCCTGCGATGAAGACAACGGCCAGCTGCCTGTTGCGCGGCGTTCCCGGAACGTACAGCCGCTTTTCGGCCGAAGCTCAATGGCGGCGAACAGTTACCGATCCGTTCGGACAGGTTTTCACCCCCTTCGTTTCGGTGCGTGCAGACGCAGCTTCGCTGCAGACCAGGAACGAGCCGGGCGTGTCAAACTTCACGCCCGTCACAGACGACGGTCTCGTGCGCGGCATGCCGACGGCCGGTCTGGAGTATCGCTATCCTTTCATCAGCGTGCAGTCCTGGGGCTCGCAAACCTTGGAGCCGATTGCGCAAGTGCTCCTGCGGCCCAACGAGACGCAGATCGGAAAATGGCAGAACGAGGATGCGCAGAGCCTGGTATTTGACGATAGCAACCTGTTCCGGGTCGACAAGTTCTCGGGCTGGGATCGCGCCGAAGGCGGCGGGCGCGCAAACTATGGTCTTCAATACACTGCCCAGGTCAACCAGGCCGGTTCCTTCAACGCCTTGTTCGGCCAATCCTACAGTCTGTTTGGCCAGAATTCCTTTGCCGTCGCGAGCCCGACCAATGCCGGACTTGACAGCGGCCTGGACACCACCAGCTC
>JBKPLN010000199.1:0-1526 GCA_046731635.1 Pseudomonadota bacterium
GAGATTATCTGATCGCCCACTGAGTGCGAAGTCGAAATCTCGACCGCGCGGTGGTCTCTAGAAGCGCAAACCTGACCGCAAAAGGAGAACAACATGATCGATCTCGACGCAAAGGTCCGTTCACTAGTGGAGAACGGTGTCTCGCGGAGAGGCATAATGCGCGAACTCGACACCATCGCGACTGCCGCCGAGAGGCGGGCAAAGCGATTCTCGCGGGGCCAAGAACCCAGCGGCATCGAACGCAGGACGAGAGGACGATTGTGGAAAGGGTCGGACGGCTTCTTTTCTACTTACGTCATGGCACACCGGCGTTCGACGTCTGTAGCGGGCACACACATAGCGCGTCGGGGTGGTGCCACCTTATGCCTAGAGAGGCAGGTCGGGCGGTGCTGCTATTGATCGGCACCGCCCTATTACCGGTACTCGTGGCCCGCACCGGCAAATAATGGGCGAACGGTCAGGACATCTCGTCCCGAACCACCACGAAAAAAAATACGTTGTTGCATGTGGCCAACCGGCGGTCGTCACCGTCAGCAAGCCTTCGCCCATTTGAGTTTACTCGGCAGTGCCAGTTCTCGGACGGAGTGTTTCCCCCAGAATGTGAACGGAATCCCCTCCCGGCCGTTTTCAACGACAGGAAGGATCCTGAATGTCTCGCCCGACAAATGCCTGGCGGAAGGTCATGGCCCGGCCCGGGCACTTTACCTTGCGGGTCCTGAAGGCCTTTCAGAAGAACCAGGGCCTGCTGCTCTCGGGAGCGCTCGCCTATTACATCCTGCTGTCCGTCATTCCTCTTTTTACGTTCCTGCTCCTCATGCTGTCGCACGTGGTCGACGAAGCGGCGCTGTTGGCTACCTTGCGCCGTTACATTGGCCTCGTCATTCCCGGTGATTCAGCGGCCGTCCTCGAGCAAGTACGAAACATCCTCGAGCATCGGGAAGTCGCGAGCTGGGTCGTGCTATGCGCAATGCTGTTCTTCAGCTCGCTTGCGTTCAGCGTGCTCGAGAGCGCCTTGTCCATTATTTTTATTCATCGGGTGCGCCACAAACCAAGGCCGCTGATCGTCTCCTTGATTCTTCCTTACGTCTATATCCTACTGCTCGGCGTGGGCTTCCTGGTGATGACCGCCATTGCCAGCCTGCTGCAATCGATGAGCGATGATCAGCTGGTACTGCTGGGGCGTGGCTGGTCGCTGGACAGGCTATCAGTCGTCCTACTGTATCTGATCGGCGTGGCAGGCCTGATCCTCGTCCTCACCTCGATTTATCTGGTCATGCCGCCGAGAGGACGCATACGCCCACGCCATGCTCTCATTGGCGGGATCGCAGTCGGATTGCTGTGGGAGGCGACCCGGCATATCCTGCTTTGGTATTTTTCCACGCTGTCAGTCGTCGGCGTCGTCTACGGCTCGCTGGCGACCACGATTGTCGGGCTGCTGAGCCTCGAAATCGCCAGCATCATCCTCTTGCTTGGCGCGCAGGTGATCGCCGAATACGAGCGGCTTCAAGACGGTGACACCGCGACGC
>JBKPLN010000200.1:0-1691 GCA_046731635.1 Pseudomonadota bacterium
CCGATGAGGTCCGCGTCACCATCGCGGCGCAAGCTTGTCTTCTATTGTTGCACCGGCGCACGGATTACTTCCCTCGGTTGCTCACGATTCTCGTTTATCCATTGACGTACATGGCGGAAGAAAGACGACAGATTGGAGAGCATCTTTGGGAAGAGGGAACTGTGAGTCGTCTTGGCGAGACCGGCCGTAGAATGGGCTCCTTGGTTCTGTCCTGGGGCGCTGTCAAACATGGCGCAGCTGATCCCTCCGATGGCAAGAACGTTGTTCTTCACGAGTTTGCTCACCAACTCGACTTCGAAAATGACGCCGCCGACGGGGTGCCGGGGCTGGCGACGCGCGAACAGCAATTAGCCTGGGCCGACGTGATGAGATCCGAATACGCGTCGCTGCGAGCTGCCGACGAGAGCGGCATTCCCACGCTGCTTGACACGTACGGAGCCACTGATCCTGCAGAGTTCTTCGCGGTATCAGTTGAGGCATTCTTTGAGCAGGCGCGTGCACTGCACGCGCATCATCCCAAACTGTACGCTGAGCTGCGAACGTATTTTCAGCAAGACCCGGTCGAGTTTTCCGCTGAGAATCTCGGCGAAGAACAGCGATCGTCACCCTGAGCGGAGCGCAGCGGAGCCGAAGGATCCCGTGGGCAACGCTCACGATGATTTTTGCGGGATTGAAAGCCTGGCCTCGCCCCGAAAGCTTTCGGTGCTGCGCTGCAGCCTCGACTTCGCTCGAAATGACAGCGTGATGCAGTTATTGCGGCTGCGGTACGATTCGAAGATATGGCTTCGGCGCTTTCCAGCCTTGCGGATAGCGCTTCTTTGCCTCTTCGTCCGATACGGAGCCCGCGATGATCACATCTTCGCCTTGCTTCCAGTTAACCGGCGTTGCTACCTGATGCTTCGAGGTCAGTTGCAGCGAATCGATCACTCTCAACACTTCATCGAAATTCCGGCCAGTCGTCATTGGATAGACAAGGATCAGCTTGATCTTCTTGTCTGGTCCGATGATGTAAACATTACGCACCGTCGCGTTATCGGCCGGTTTGCGCGATTTGGCGTCCCCTTGAGTATCGGCCGGCAACATCCCGTAGAGTTTTGCGACGTTGAAATCGGCATCCCCGATAATCGGGTAGTTTGGCGCGTGACCCTGAGTTTCCTGGATGTCCTTCGCCCATCCCTCGTGATCGCCGGTCGAATCGACCGATAATCCGATGATCTTTACATTTCTACGGTCGAACTGTGGCTTTATTTTCGCCATGTATCCGAGCTCGGTTGTGCAGACTGGGGTAAAGTCCTTCGGGTGCGAAAATAAAACGGCCCACGAATCGCCGATCCAATCGTGGAAACGGAGCCGACCCTCAGTGGTTTGTGCTTCAAAGTCTGGTGCTGTATCGCCAATTTTCATTGTTTCTTTCCTCCTCTGTCGTCTACCGGAATCTTATTTCAAACGCGGACAAAAAAGTCAATCATCGCTTTGCGAGATCAACTCGCAGAATTTTTGCAGATCAATATTGCCGCCGGAGATAATCGCGACGATCGGCCCGTTGCCAGCTCTTCCAGTTAGCGCTGCAGCCACTGGCAGTGCACCCGCACCTTCCGCGATGATTCGCGCTTTTTCCGCTAAGAGTCGCATCGCATTCTTGGTTTCGTCGAGAGTGACAACGAAGCAACCGTCCACGACTGGTTTCATTC
>JBKPLN010000201.1:0-6630 GCA_046731635.1 Pseudomonadota bacterium
GCTCGAGTGTATCGAGTGCCTTCAACAGGTCTTCAGCGTAATCGGTGATCTTGAAGAACCACTGCGTCAGTTCACGCTGCTCGACGATCGCGCCGGACCGCCACCCGCGGCCGTCGATAACCTGTTCATTGGCAAGTACGGTTTGATCGACGGGGTCCCAGTTCACCTTTGACTGTTTGCGCTCGACCAGTCCCGCTTTGAGAAAGTCGAGAAACATCTTCTGTTGGTGCTTGTAATATGCCGGGTCACAGGTGGCGATCTCACGGGCCCAATCGAGGGACAGTCCCATCGACTGAAGCTGTTTTTTCATTGCAGCGATGTTGTCGTAAGTCCACGTCTTCGGATGGACCTTGCGATCGATAGCGGCGTTCTCGGCTGGCATGCCAAAGGCATCCCAGCCCATTGGATGCAGCACGGCATTGCCCATCGCGCGCTTGTAGCGAGCGACTACATCGCCCATCGTGTAGTTGCGTACATGGCCCATATGGATGCGCCCCGACGGATAAGGGAACATCTCGAGCACATAATATTTTGGCCGCGGGTCTTCGTTTCGGGTCCCGAAGATGCTGCGATCAGCCCAGACTTTCTGCCAGCGGGCCTCGGCCTCGCGGGCGTTGTAACGCTCGTTTTTGTTCGTATCGGCGGTCATTGTGCGTCTACAGGGGCGCGCGGAACTGACACGAAACCGATCGAACGGTCAACCGGCCCGTGAACATTCTGAAAACGCACTGCAATACGGAGGATAACTTAGGTAATTCCGAGTGCGCGGCGCACCGCGTCTAAAAGCGTTGCTCGATCGTAGGGTTTTTCGATAACGGGGGCGTGGGGAAATTGTCTTGCATGCACATCGTCGACTCGCATTCCGGTCAAGAAAATGAATGGCGTGCCTTTTGCCGCGAGCAGGGCGGCACGCCCGAGACTGTTCACGTCCGGGCCGCTTAATTTTACGTCGAGCACCGCCAGGTTGAATTTCGGCTCGCCGCGAAGCAACTCGAGTGCTTCAGGCACGCTGGCGACGGCAGCTACGTATTCTGCTCCAGCCAGTTCGAGTGTTTGCTGAATGTCCAGGGCGATCAGAAATTCATCGTCAAGCACAAGACAGCGCTTGCCGGAAAGCAAACTACCCGACTGTGGCAAGGCTGGTGTCTCCGGGGGATGGAACTTTCTTTTCTCCTACGAATTGTCGGATGCAGCATTTAAAAAAGCCATAGGCCGAGAAAATTCATGTTTGGACGGGTATCAGCAGTGTTGACTAGCTTCGGATGCCGGCTATTTCTTTGAGCCGACGCATGGCTTCTCATGATTATCGGAGCTGGACGGCCGAATGGATCTTTAACGCCTTGCGATCAGTGTCCACTGCGCAAGCGGCCATCGTTGCGCGAGTTCTCGGCTGAAGAACTTGCATTCGTAAAATCGTTCAAGGTGGACGAACTTCGGGTTGAGGCCGGAGCGAGTTTTCTGCGCGAAGGCACGCGCAGCGAGCATCTCTATACGGTCCTGAACGGTTGGGCCTTTCGCTACAAGATGCTCGACGATGGACGCAGGCAGATCCTCAACTACGCTTTACCGGCCGATATGCTGGGTTTGCAAGGTGCGCTCATGAACGAGATGGAGCACTCGGTTGAGGCGCTCACGCCTCTGGTCCTCTGCGTGTTCCCGCGTGGCAAACTGTGGGATCTTTACAGTCGTCTTCCCTCTCTGGCGTTCGACATAACGTGGCTTGCGGCACGCGAGGAGCAACTTATCGATGAACATCTTGTGAGTCTTGGTCGCCGCACGGCGCTTGAGCGTGCCGCCTATCTGCTCTTGCACCTGTTTGTGCGGGCGGAGGAGGCAGGTCTGGTACAGAATAGAAGCATCCAGTTTCCATTCACACAGCAGCATCTCGCCGATACGCTTGGCATGTCACTGGTGCACACAAACAAGACGCTCAAGCGTCTGTTTCTTACCAAGACAGTTCGGTGGAAAGATCGTGTGTTTGAAGTAATTGATCGCACTGCGCTCGCCGGCATCGCCGGCAGCGATGTTACCCCTCATCGACCCCGGCCCTTCATTTGAAGTCGAGTGAATGGTGCGTTATAGGCAGCGTATGGCTGCCGCCCCTTCCGCTAATCTGGCTCAGGTTCGCGCCGAAATCGTCAGAGCATGCCACGATGCCGGGCGCGACCCCGCGGAGGTGACACTGATTGCGGTGTCCAAGACTTTCGCGCCCGATGCAATCGAGTCCGTGATCGCTGCAGGTCAGCGCGTGTTCGGAGAAAATCGGGTCCAGGAGGCAAAAGCGAAATGGCTTTCCTTGCTTTCGAAGCATGAAGGCATTCAAATGCACCTGATCGGCCCCCTTCAGTCCAACAAGGCAAAAGACGCCGTCGCTCTATTTGACGCGATCCATTCCGTCGATCGAGCCAGCTTGTGCGCGGCGCTGGGGAAGGAGATCGGGAAGCAGAAACGTCAACCGGTCCTTTTTGTTGAGATCAACACCGGCGCCGAGCCGCAAAAAGCAGGCGTGCTGCCACAAGACGCTGACGGCTTTCTCGCGGCATGTCGCGATCAATTTGGGCTGAGAATTTCCGGCCTCATGTGCATTCCTCCCCTTGACGAAGCTCCCGGACCCCATTTCGCGCTCACCGCCAAGATCGCGAAACGCAATGGTCTGAAATTGTTGTCGATGGGCATGAGCGCCGATTTTTCCACGGCGATTGCGCTTGGCGCGACGCATATTCGAGTGGGTAGCGCGATATTTGGTGAACGGGCCAAGTAAAGGCGACAGCTTACGGGGTCTACTCGACGACAATTCTCGTGCGCGGGCCCAGTCGAGCAAGAATTCTGCGCAGCGTATTTATCTCCAGCGCGACGCAACCCGCGGTCGGAGCAAATCTTGGCCTTGCCGCATGAATAAATACCGCGCTCCCACGTCCGGCAACACGCGGACGCGTATTGTGATCAGTCTCTATGATGAAATCATAGAGATTGTCCTTGCGCGCCAGCCGATCCGCATCTGCGCAGGCTGGCACTTTGATCGGTCGATTGTACCGCCGGTCGTCTGGATCTTCGCACCAGCCGTCATCGGGGCTTATTCGTTGCACCGGCAACGACGTGGTAGGGCGCGGATGCTTGTCTGCACGCCACCAAAGCTGCCTTAGCCGGAAATTGCCGCGTGGTGTCCCGCCGTCGCCTTCCCGCTTGTTGGCCTTGATGCCGCCACGCCCGAGTGCCACTGGCAACGCCAGCATTCCTGCTATGAGCCAACCGCGGCTTGAATCGCCCGGCTTGCGGCGTACTGTGATGCGGGACAAGCACCGTTTGGGCATTGTTGATGGACCGTCTGGCCTAGATGGCAGTTCCTGCTTGCTCTTCTAGCGCCGAATGTTCTATTCCGCGACTATGACAAGCGCCGCGTTTGCGAGCTTGAAAGGGCCTTGGGACAATGGCCAATAAGCGGACAATTCTGATCGTCGATGACGACGCCGAACTTCGCGAGGCGTTGGTCGAGCAGTTGGCCCTGCACGAAGAGTTCGAGGCTGTCGCCGTCGAAAGTGGGACCAAGGGAGTGCAAGCTGCAAAAAATGGACAAGTAGACCTGGTGATCATGGACGTCGGCCTACCTGATGTGGACGGTCGCGAGGCGGTGCGCATTTTGCGCAAAAGTGGGTTCAAGGCGCCGATCATCATGCTGACAGGTCACGACACCGATTCTGACACTATTCTCGGCCTTGAATCCGGGGCCAACGATTATATCACCAAGCCCTTCCGATTTGCGGTGCTGCTGGCGCGCATTCGCGCACAACTGCGGCAGCACGAGGCGAGCGAAGACGCTGTCTTCATCATCGGCCCCTATACATTCCGACCGAGCTCCAAGCTGCTGCTGAGTCCAAAGGGCAGCAAAGTTCGGCTCACGGAAAAAGAAACAGCTATTCTCCGATATCTTTATCGGGCCGGGCAGAAACCGGTGTCACGCGAAACATTGTTGCAGGAAGTATGGGGTTATAATTCCGGCGTAACCACCCACACGCTCGAAACCCACATTTACCGTCTGCGGCAAAAGGTCGAAAAGGACGCGGCCGCCCCAGCTATCTTGGTGACTGAAGCTGGCGGTTATAAACTCGTCCCGTGATTGACGCACACATCAATTTGGCATTCCGCGGATAGACGGGATGGGCCTGGAAGAAGACGTGGCCTTTTTCGAGCGAGTGCCGCCTTTGGCAGCACTCGGCAAACAAGCATTGCGGATTCTGGCAATCGGCGCCGAAACGCGTCATCTACAAAGTGGAGCGGTGCTCTTCTATGCCGGCGAGCTTGCGGACGGCGGATATGTTGTCCAGGAAGGTTCGCTGCTGCTTGAACCAGGCACGCTGGCTGAGGGCAACGAAATCACTGTCGGTCCCGGTACGCTGATCGGTGAACTGGCCTTGCTCACCAATACGGTGTGTCAGGCAACGGCAATCGCGAAGGAACCGACAGTCGTCGTGCGAATACCTCGACACTTGTTCAGGAAAATGTTGGAGGGTTATCCGGCCGCCGCGGAGAAGCTGCGCGACAGCATGACCGGACGGCTACAGGCCTGGTCCAAGGAGCTCGCAAGCGTGAAAATCGACCTGGAAAGGGACGAAAAGCGCTGACGCTTGCCACTCATTTCAGAGTTCGATCGTGGCTGTCACCGGCACGTGGTCGGAGGGGCGTTTTGCGCCGCGATAGTCTTTCGCGATTCTGATTTCCGAAATGTGCGCAGCGAGTGCGTCAGAGGTCCAGACGTGGTCAAGCCTGCGGCCGCGATCCGCCGAGCGCCAGTTGTCCATCGCGCGGTAGCTCCACCAGGTGTAAAGTTTCTCCGGCTCGGGCGTGTGCACACGCATGCAATCGATCCAACCGCCTGACTTCTGCGCGGCAACGAGCTTCTCGCATTCGATCGGCGTATGGGAAACGACCCTGATCATTTGCTTGTGGCTCCAGACGTCATGCTCGAGCGGCGCAACGTTGAGATCCCCTACCAGCATGGCATGTGTCGATCTTTCAGGCCGCAACCCATTGTGCGCCTGCATTTCGTCAAGGAAGTCGAGTTTATGCCGAAATTTTGGATTTATGTCCGGGTCAGGCTCGTCGCCGCCAGCGGGCACATAAAAATTGTGAAGCGTAATCGGAGCTTTCAGCTTCGCCCGCTCTCCCAATGTTATGGAAATATGCCGGCAATCAATCTTCCCGCAAAAATTCTGAATGTCGACCTGCTCAAAGGGCACGCGCGAAAGCACAGCGACGCCGTGATACCCTTTTTGTCCGTTAAGCGCCGCGTGTTCATAGCCCAGGCGCCTGAAACGTTTCATTGGGAATATGTCGTCCGGACACTTCGTCTCCTGCAGGCAGAGTACATCCGGTCGGACGCTCTTGAGAAATCTGGCGACCAGATCAATTCGCAGGCGTACCGAATTGATGTTCCATGTCGTGATTTTCAGTGACATGGCTTGCAACATAGGACTTGGAGCGCGGACTTTCCATTCGTCGTGGCCGCGGTTGACCCCGCCATCCACGCATTAATTTTCTCGGCTCTGCAAAGACGGCATGCGCCAATAAACCCGGCCATGACAGACGCCGTCGGCGATCCAATCAATTGGAATTGGAATTGGGATATCGCGTGTGGTCGATCTTGAACAATCCCGGATCGGGACGCTTGCTGGTGTCAAGATTGTACACGGCGACCGTCGTGTCGAAGCCCTGTGGGTCAGTTACGGTCCATTGCTTGAGCTGCATGTCCTTGGCGCTGAACATGATCATCAGCCGGCTCGTGCCAACAATTCCGCTCTTTTCCTCGGCAACCACCGTGACGAACACATCGTCGGCATAGACCGCTATCAGATGCGTATCCTTCGCGAGATCGACGCGATCGGCGAGCAGGAATCGCAAGGGGGTCTGTGACAAAGGATACACATCCTGGGTTGCCAGCCGGCGGTCGCGTACCACCACCGACGATCCGTCCGCGATCAGCTCGATGGGACTCGGGTCGTCGTATTCAAATCGAACTCTGCCCGGCTTGGAGATGTAGAAATCTCCCTGGGTTCGGCTGCCATCCGGACCGACCTGGATGAAATTTCCCGTCAACGTCTGCACGCCGGAAAGATAGCTGTTCACGCGGTCGACGATGCCGCGTTGCTCCGGAGTTAGGGCGCCCTGCGGGCTGGGCTTGCCGAGCAGTGCGGCAAAAGGATTGGAGACCGGACTTTGCTGTGCCGGTGCTACCTGCCCGCGGGCCGGAACCGAAGGTTTGGCGACCGGCGCAGGCGCGGCTGGCTGCGCCTGTGACGCTGAAGGGCGGGACGACGGAAGGGGAACGCCCTGAGCGGCGGCTGGAACGGCAAGACAGGCAAACAATGCTGCCAACGCCAGTCTGTGGCCAGTTTGCCTCATGTTTTGAGCCGGCATCACGTTCTCCGCCTCGCGCCCCCGCGGTATCGCGATGGGCTCTATATGGGCCGGCTGTGGCGATTTCGCGGCCCATCCCCGAGCTAATCTGGCTTAATCGTGAAGCCGGCGATTCTCAATAGCCGTCGTCGGCAGGATCTTCAGGAATCAGGATCTCACGCTTGCCCGCATGGTTGGCCTGCCCGACGATGCCCTCTTCCTCCATGCGTTCCATAATAG
>JBKPLN010000202.1:0-2959 GCA_046731635.1 Pseudomonadota bacterium
ATCCTAGGCTGCGTAGACCGACGACTTGGGCAGCGGGAAGACCGGGTCCTGTGTCCGGATAGTGGTCGGCCAAACCACCGAAATATGCTCGCCGGCATTTTGCATCACGACAGGCGTGGCGCGCTCGTTCTGACCGGCCAGCTGATGGCCGGGCGGGAAGAACTTGACGCCGTAGCCCTGAATCGTCCCGCCGAGCGGAATGTCGATCTCGAGCGCTGCCTTGCGCACCGCCTCGGGATCGAAGCCGCCGTATTTTTCCTTGGCGACAGGCAGCACATTGTTGAGCAGGATCCAGGTCTGGTTGAAGCCCATCGAGCAGTGCGGCGGCACGTCGGTGGCTCCGGTCTTGGCCTTGTAGCGCTCGACCATGATCTTGGTCAGGTCGCCCATGCCGGGCGCAAGCTTACTCGGGTCGAGCAGCTGCGCCGGCACCGGATCGATGTTGCAGAAATTGTCGATGTCCTTGCCGAAGGTGGCGCGCAGCTTGTCGAGCTGGCTGTAACCGGCGCCGGCCCCGATCAGCATCTTGAAGCGCAGGCCGCTCTCGCGCGCCTGGCGCAGGAACAAGGTGATGTCGGGATTGTAGCCGGCATGAGAGATGACGTCGGCATTGGCGCGCTTGAGCTTGGTGACCAGCGACGACAGATCGGGCGCCGACGCGGAATAACCTTCGCGCAGCACCACCTGCAGCCCGGCTTCCTTGGAATAGTGCTCGTCGGCGGTCGCAACGCCGACGCCATAGGGCCCGTCTTCGTGGATGAGCGCGACCTTCACATCCTTTGGCTCCACGCCGAGCTTGGCCTTGGCATTCTCGGTGATGAAGCCGGCGAATGCCTGGCCATACTGGTCGGAGTGGATCTGCGCGCGGAAGACGTACTTTAGGTTCTTGTCCTTGAACACGGCGGTCGACACTGCGGTCGTGATCCAGAGAATCTTCTTCTGCGCCTCGACCTTGGCGGCGAGCGGCACGGCGTGGGCGCTCGCATAGACGCCGTTGACGATGTCGATTTTTTCCTGACTGATCAGGCGTTCGACCTCGTTGATCGCCACGTCGGCCTTGCTCTGCGAGTCCGCGTTGACCGGAACGATCTTGTACTTGCCGCCGACGCCGCCGCGCTCGTTGCACAAGTCAATCGCGATTTGCGTGCCGACCGCGCAGGCGACCGAGCCGCCAGCCGCGAATGGTCCAGAGTGATCGAAAATGACACCGATACGGACGGTTTCAGCCTGCGCGGAAGCGTAGCGCCAGTCGAGACTGAGTGCAGCAGCGGCAGCGGCGGAATTTTTCAGAAGCGTCCTGCGCGAGGTCTTCATTGCATTCCTCCCTGGATACGGCGGCCATTTTTGCCTGTTGTTCAGGCGAGTATTTTGAGAACGGCCCCGAATGTCAACGACGGAACCGTCCGGCAACCGTGTTTCTGCGTGCCGGGACGAAATCATGATTTGATTTGCGAAATTTCATTCGGCCGGAATGACGGCCGTAGCCTCGATTTCAACCTTAGCGCCCGGCTCCAACAGCCCCGCGACGACAATCAGGCTCATAGCCGGAAAATGGTGGCCGATGACCCGACGATAGGCTTCGCCGATTTCCTTTTGCCGCGCCACATACGCTGGCTTGTCGGTCACGAACCAGGTCAGTCGCGTCAGATGACGTGGCTCTCCCCCCGCCTCGGCCAACACCTGCACGATATTCGCAAGGGCGCGTTCGGCCTGGGCGACAAAGTCGTCACTGACGAGTTCGCCGCGCTCGCTCCAGCCGATCTGGCCCGCGACGAAGACCTGGCGCCCCTCGGCGGCAACGCCGTTGGAATAGCCTTTGGGCGGTAACCAGTTCTTTGGCTGAAGGAATTGGAATGTATTCTTGCTCATGGCTGACTTTGCTGTCGTAATTTGAATCTCTGTATTTTTCCGGTCTGGGTCTTCGGCAAGGCGTCGACGAACTTCACCGCGCGCGGATATTTGTAGGGCGCGATGACAGCCTTCACATGATCTTGCAGTCTTTTTACGCAGGCCGCGTCGCGATCAATGCCCGCTTTGAGAACGACATAGGCGGTTACGATCTGGCCGCGCTCGACGTCGGGCGCGCCGATGACCGCGCACTCCCCCACATCGGCATGCGACAGCAGCGCTGCCTCGACTTCCGGTCCGGCAATGTTGTAACCGGCCGACACGATCATATCGTCGGCTCGCGCCGCGAAATGGAAACGGCCTTCTTCGTCCTGAATGTAGGCGTCTCCGGTCAAATTCCAGCCGTCGGAGACGTAAGATGTCTGCCGTTGGTCGGAGAGATAGCGGCAGCCGGTCGGGCCGCGCACCGCGAGACGGCCCACGGTTCCCGGCTTGACTGCGTTCATGTCCTTATCGACTACCCGTGCCTCATAGCCCGTAACGGGGCTCCCTGTGACACCTGGCCGGGCGTCATCGAGACGGTTGGAAATGAAAATGTGCAGCATCTCGGTGGTGCCGATCCCGTCGAGGATCGGTTTGCCTGTCTTGCGCCGCCAATCCTCGAAGACTGGCGGCGGTAATGTCTCGCCGGCCGAGACGGCGATACGCAGCGAAGAAAGATCGGCGCCCTGCTCCATCGCCCCCAGCATCGCCCGATAGGCAGTCGGCGCGGTAAAGCAGATCGTCGCCTTATAAGTCTCGATGATCTGGATCATGTTGGCGGGCGACGCGTTTTCAAGCAGGGTTGCAGTTGCTCCGACTCGCAAGGGAAAAATCGCCAGCCCGCCCAGGCCGAAGGTGAAGGCGAGCGGCGGAGAGCCGACAAAGATATCCTCAGGCGTTACTTTAAGAACCTCACGCGCATAACCATCGGCAATGATCAACAGGTCGCGATGGAAATGCATCGTCGCCTTCGGCTCGCCCGTGGTGCCTGACGTAAATCCGAGCAATGCCACGTCGTCCCGCCCGGTCTGCACCGCATCAAACTTCACCGGCTTGTCCAGGGCGATGC
>JBKPLN010000203.1:0-7842 GCA_046731635.1 Pseudomonadota bacterium
GGGCCACACCAAGCAGCCCCGGCCAAATCCGGGTCATCCATATGAGAAGTGCGCGATCGCTGTTGCGCAGTCGAAGACGCGGCGGCGCCCGCCGCAATGCAATGGTAAGCTGATGGCGGAGAAACAAATTCTCGGCCTCAAGCCGCAACCGCGGCTTGAGGAAGTCGGCGACGAACATTCCGATCGCGTGCAAGATCGCAAGCATCGCTCAAGATGATGCGACGATTCTGCCTCACGACGCGAGTCTCTACGCCGGATGACATTTTCGGAAAGGACAGGACCGTCAGATGTGGCTCTATATCCAGACGTGGCTTCCCATAGTGTCAATCAGTTTGACCGCCGCAATCTGCTTTGGCGTAGCGTCATTCGTTATGGGACAATCAAAATCTGGTACTGGCCACTTTTGAATTTGGGAGTGAACCATTTTAATTTTTGCGTGTGAGGCAACCTTATCTTCTCCCATTGGTTGAATCGGTAGTCACCGGGATGAGCTTAGCGTGAAGCGGTATCGTCCCAGAGATCGAAGCCCTAGCCCTTGGTACCCGGCCAGGGCTTCTTGTTTTGGCCGCCTCAGTTGGCGGCCTCTTTGATTTCAAACCAATTGTGCGATGTCGCCTATTGGCACTTAGCGGAAAATCCGACAGCACCCGCGTTTGTCCGCTGTTGGACTAAGGCGGACCAATTCGACGAGTTGGGTGATGGGCACATTTGGCGCCCCACCCCGGGCCCGACGCAGCCTGGTTTATATTTCAGACAATGATCGCATTGCCACTGTGATTGTCGCAATTCATCCCCACATAAAGAGCGTTGTTTGAGTGATGCACATTCAGATGATGTTTCATCAATATTTTGGAGATAACGCTCATGAACCCAGTAACCCCGAATACCGCTTCGGCGAGCACCGTCAATCCTGCTGAGGCGAAGCAAATTCTTCTCAAGGATATCAGCTCCAGGTGGGGCAAGTTCTCCGAGCAGGAGCTCGGCGCGCTCAAGAACAAGGACGATCTCGTCACCCAGATCGTCGCCAAGTACAGCATCGACAAGGCGCAGGCGCAGAGCGATGTCGATGCCGTCATGAAGGGCCGCCAGATTTGATGGCAGCAGGCTCGAGGCCGCCTTTGGTGGCCTCGGACTTGTCGTCTGCTCATTCGGTAGAGGAGGCAGCCTGTGATCGATATCATTCAAGCGAACATCGATAGATTTAAATTGCTGCTGACGACCGAAAAGAGCGGGCTTCTAGACCTAATTGTTGGCAACTTCAGACTGGAAGCGTCGCTTCGGCGACCGCCGCGCAATGGGCTTCAAGCTGGGTCCGCGACTTGAATAGATCCGCAACGAACATTCTGAGCGCGTCCAGGATCGCAAACATCGCTCTCATGATGCGATGATTCTGCCTTACGATGCGAATCCAAACCGGAATTTTCGTAAAGGACACGGGTTCGTATGTGACTGCGTCCGCCACCAAGCAGTAACACAGCCGGTCACTCTCGACCGGTTCAGTCAGCGGATCGGGACCATCACATCACACGCGATTCCTTTGCGGGCTTCATCGCCAATTTTTTCTGTGCAGACAGCGGACCAAAAATGCGCCCGCCTTCCACGAACTTGGCCTCATACGAGCTTGGTTTCGATGCTACTTCTTAACCAGAGGGCAATCACTTTCGCTCAAGGAGCGGAAGGCTTCGTCGCCTTTCACCGTGCGCAGCACCTTGTAGTAGTCCCAAGGCTGCTTAACGTCAGCCGGCGCCTTCACCTGAACAAGGTACATGTCGTGCACCATGCGGCCGTCCTCACGGATCTTGCCATTGGTCGCAAACATGTCGTTGATCGGCGCAGCCTTCATTGAGGCGACGACCGGAGCCGCTTGGTCGGTCTTCGCCGCCGCGATGGCCATGAGGTAATGCATAACGGCCGAATAGACGCCCGCCTGCGACATCGTCGGCATGGCGCCGTGACGCTCGAAAAAACGCTTCGACCAGGCGCGGCTCTCGGGCGTCCGGTCCCAGTAGAAGGCGGTGGTGAGCAGAAGCCCTTGCGCCGCCTGTGGCCCGAGCGCATGCACGTCGGTGATGAAGATCGCCAGCGCCGCAATCTTAAACTTCTTTGTCAACCCAAATTCCTGCGCCTGCTTGACCGAATTGCTAGTGTCGCTGCCGCCATTGGCGAGCGCCATCACGTCGGCGCCGGACGCCTGTGCCTGCAGGAGGAACGACGAGAAGTCCGACGTGTTGGTCGGATGCCGCACCGAGCCGGCAACGTTGCCACCCTGGGCCTTCACGATGCGCGAGACGTCCGCTTCCATCGCGTGCCCGAACGCGTAGTCGGCAGTGAGGAAGAACCAATTCTTGTTGCCTTCATCGACAATTGCCTTGGCCGTGCTTACGGCAGCGGCGTAGGTGTCCCAGGTCCAATGGATGCCCGTCGGCGAGCAGGCTTTGCCGGTGAGCGCCGCGGTGCCCGCAGCGGAGGCGATGAACACGCGGTTCTTTTGCTTGGCGACTTCCTGCACGGCGAGCGCGACTGACGAATTCGGCACGTCGATGATCATGTCGACACCTTCGACGTCGATCCATTTATTGGCGATCTGCGTGCCGATATCGGCCTTGTTCTGATGGTCGGCGCTGACGATCTCGATCTTCTTGTCGAGGACCTTGCCGCCGAAATCCTCCACCGCCATGGTCGCGGCAACGACGGAGCCCTTGCCGGATAGCGACGCGAGATTGCCGTTCATATCGGTGAGGACACCGATACGTACGGCATCGTTCGAGACTTGGGCTGATGCGGCCGTGCCGAGGAGCAAAGAGGCGGCCATTCCGAGCAGAATCGCACGCAAATTGATCGATCGAACCATGGGTACCTCCCAGTGAAGTTTATGTTCTTGTGTCGATGTGCGGTCGTTTCGGGCCAATATGCCAGAGTCGGCCGCTCACGGTGCAGAAACCTCTACCGCTCTGCGGAAAAAAATTAAAGCGGGCAATCCTTCTCGAAGTTGGGCGCACGTTTCTCGTGTAGCGAGGCTAGCCCCTCGCGCACGTCCGCGCCGTTGAAGCCCATGAACTCCAGCGCCAGCGAGGTGTCGAAGGTTGGGCCCGCCATCCGCAGCCAGTTGTTCAGGGCGTATTTGGTCCAGCGGATCGCGGTCGGCGAACCGTTGGCCAACCGGGTCGCGACCTCGAGCGCCTTGTCCTGTAACTGGTCTTCCTCGACGCATAGCGACACGAGCCCGATGCGCTCGGCCTCCTCGCCGCTCAAGGCTTCGCACAGTAGGAGGTGGTATTTCGACTTCGCCAGCCCGCACAGTAGCGGCCAGACGATCGCGGCATGATCGCCGGCGGCGACGCCGAGCCGGGTATGGCCGTCGATGATACGCGCGGTTTTCGCCGCGATCGAGATATCCGCCAGAAGGCCAGCGACCAGGCCGGCGCCCACCGCCGGCCCCTGCATGGCGGACACAATTGGCTTCGAGCAGTTGATGATGGTGTAGACGAGGTCGCGCGCCTCTTTCCAGACGCGCGTTAACACTTCAAAATTCTCGCTCATCTCCTTGACGAGATCGAGATCGCCGCCGCCCGAGAACGCCTTGCCGGCGCCGGTGATGATCACCGCCGACACCCCCGCATCCGAATCCACGTCGCGCCAGATTTTGGCCAACTCATGATGCATGACGGCATCGGCGGCGTTTAGCCGCCGCGGGCTGTCCATGGTGATGCGGAGAATGCGCTCCTTCGGCCAATCCAGCTTCAGCCGCTGATAGTCGGCGTAGAGGTCGCTCATATCTTCTTCTCCTGGTTTTTCCAGTAAGGCTCGCGCAGCACGTTCTTCTGGATCTTCCCGATCGGCGTCTTCGGGAAATCATCGACGAACTTGACCGAGCGTGGACGCTTGAAGCGCGCAAGCAACTTGGCGCAATGCTCGATCAGCGCCGCCTCGTCGGCGCTTGCGCCGCTCTTGAGGTGTACATACGCGATCGGGATTTCGCCGAACTTGTCGTCCGGAACGCCGAACACGGCGCATTCGGCCACCGCCGGATGTTCGTAGAGCGCGTTCTCGATTTCCTTCGGATAGACGTTCTCGCCGCCCGATATGATCATGTCCTTGGACCGGTCGATTAGCGTGATGAAGCCGTCTGGGTCGATGGTGCCGACGTCGCCGGTCCAGCCCCAGCCATCGCCGAGCTTGAAGAAGCCCTTGGTCTGCTCCGGCTCGTTGTAATATTCGAGCATCAGATTGTCGCCGCGCGACACGATCTCACCGATCTCGCCGGGCTTCACCGGGCGGCCTTGCATGTCAACCACCGCGACGTCGACATTATATGGCTGCCGCCCGACCGCGCCGAGCTTGCCCGGCAGATACCAGTCGCGCAGCACCGCAATCACGCCCATTTCGGACTGGCCGTAGATCTGCGTCAGCAGCAGGCTCGGCAGCTTGGCTTTCAGGTCGCGCTGCACCCAATCCGGCATCGGCGCGCCGGCGAACGACAGTTTGCGCCAGGTGCGCAGCTTGTTGGCGTCGAAATCCGGATCGCGCACCAGCGTGCTGGCCTGCGTCGGCACCATGAAGCTAGCGGTGATGCCATGCTTGTCGGTGGCTTCCATGAAGGCCGCGGCCGACCAGCGGGTGATGAAGACGGTCGTCGCGCCGGCAAGGATCGCCGGCTGGAACATGATGTTGAGCGCGGCCACATGGAACAGTGGCGTGACGATCGCCACCACGTCGCGCTCGTCAATGGCTTCTTCCACCATCACGGTGTGCGCAGTGATGTCGCGGGCGCGATGGCTGCACAGCACCCCCTTCGGCCGGCCGGTGGTGCCGCCGGTATAGGTCATGCAGAACGGGTCGGTTTCCGCAAGCTGCACCTGCGGCGGCTTCGCCGGCGCCTTGGCGATGAAGTTGTCCAGCGTGCGCGCGCCCGCCACATTGGACGCGCCCAGCGAAATGAGCGTCTTGAGGCGCGGCGTATCCTTGCGCACGGCCTCGACCTTCTCCGCCAGGAACGGATCAAAGATCAGTACGTCCGTATCGGCTTTGTTCAGGACGAAGGTCAGTTCCTCCGGCGCGTACAGCACCGACACGTTGACCAGCACATAGCCGGTGCGCGCCACGCCGAAGAACACCGCGCCGTAATCGATGATGTTGCGGCTGAGAATCGAGACCTTGGCGCCCTTGGGCAGCCCCAGCGCAAGAAGTGCGTTCGCCAATTGGTTGGCCCGCGTGTCGAGCGCGCTATAGCTTAACGTTTCGGCGCCGCAGATGATCGCGGCCTTGTCAGGAAATCGTTGCGCCGAACGGCGCAGCATATCACCGGCGAGCACGGCACGCGCTCCTTTTGCTTTTGTCACGCTCAACGTCCCGCAAAGCCAGGTTTGCGCTTTTCCAGGAACGCTGACATTCCTTCCTTCTTGTCGGCGGTTGAGAACAGGAACTGGCACGCGCGGCGCTCGAACTCAAGCGCCGCGTCGAGCGGGGCATTGTCGGCGAGGGCGGTCGCCTCCTTGATGAACTTGAGCGACAGTGGCGGCAGCGCCGCGATTTCGGCCGCGAGCTTCAGCGCGGCGCTTTCGACCTCGGCGTCGGCGACAACCTCGCTGACCAAGCCCATCGTCAGCGCGGTCTGCGCGTCGAAGGTGCGGCCGCTCATGAGATAGAGGTTCGCACGGAACTTGCCGACCGCGCGCGTCAGGCGCTGGGTGCCGCCGGCGCCAGGCATGATGCCGACCTTCACCTCCGGCTGGCCGAAGCGCGCCGATTGGCCGGCGATGATGATATCGCAATGCATCGCCAGTTCACAGCCGCCGCCGAGTGCGAAGCCCGACACGGCCGCGATCAGCGGCTTCGGGAAGGCGCCGATCGCCTTCCAGGACTTGGCGGTGTTCCAGCCGTGCATCTCGACCGCATCGGCCTTCGACATTTCGACGAGGTCGGCGCCGGCGGCGAAGGCCTTCTCGGTGCCGGCGAGCACGACGACGCGCACGCCGTCGTCCTCGGCGAGCGCATTGAGATGTTCGGCCATCTCGCGGCGGACGGCGACATTGAGTGGATTCAGTGATTGCGGGCGGCTGTAGCGGAGCACGGCAATGTATGGCGCGGGGCGCTCGATGCTAAGGTCGGATGTCGGCAAATCGCTCCTCCCGTCAGATCAGGCCACGCACCAGACCGCCATCGACCGCGATGTTCTGCGCGGTGATGTAGCTGGCGTGCCGCGAGCACAGAAACGCGCAGAGCGGGCCGAAGTCTTCCGCCGTGCCGAGACGGCCGGTCGGGATCGACGCCGCCATGTCCTGGCGGACCGCGCTCTCGGTGCTGTTCTGCTTGCGCACTCGCGCATCGATCACGCGCTGGAGCGCGCCGGTGTCCATCAGGCCGGGCAGCATGTTATTGACCGTAATGCCGTCGGCGGCGACCTCGCGCGCCAGCGTCGACATCGCGCCGGTCAAACCGACGCGGACGGTGTTGGCCAGCGCCATGTTCGGATAGGGCTCCTTCACCACGAAGGAGGTGATGTTGACGATGCGGCCAAACCGCGCCTTCTTCATCTCCGGCAGCACGAGCTGCACGGCTTCGACCGCGGACAGCATGTTGGTGTTGATGGCGCGCCGCCAGACCTCGATGGCGTGTTCGTGAAACTGGCCGGGCGGCGGGCCGCCGGCGTTCGTCACCAGAATGTGAATCGGTCCGAGCTGGCGCGTCACGGCATCGATGATGGCGGCGGGGCCGCCTTCAACGGCGACGTCGCCTTGCACGAAGATGGCGTCCTTGCCTAGCTTGGCGAGCGCGGCCTCACCGCTTTCCGCATTGCGGCCGTTGATGGCGACGCGCGCGCCGGCGCGGCTCAGCTCATAGGCACAGGCGAAGCCGAGGCCCTTGCTGCCGCCGAGTATGAGCGCGGTTTCATCGGCAATGCCTAAATCCATTGCTTATCGTTCCGCATTTCTGGACATAACCCGAGGCATCTATAGCCAACGCGGCCAGGCGCATCGGCATTTTTATAGACCCCGAAATGCGAGGAGCGTCAATGCACATGATGAAGCCTTCCGCATTGCGGGAGAACTGCTGTGTTCCGCTAGGTAGGTTCTTCTCCGAGAAGCTTCTTGCGCCAATTTCTGCTTTGGCCGGAAGCGGTCGTGGCGCTATTCTACACTCGCTTGGTCCAACGGCCTGGTGGTGTCGGTGCGCGGCGGCGGCCACAATGTGTCGTGCAACGCGGTCAGTGACGGCGGGCTGATGATCAGGACCGACGCCTCAAGCCGACATTTTGATTTGAATGGCGAGGCCAGGATGGCTAAGCACAGCCACAACAGCGCGATCATTACGTCAATTTAGGCGATTCCCTCATCTCATCAATGCGGGATAGAGTTTTCGGTACACACAGCCTGACCGTGCGCGGACGCTACATTGTTTCCGCCTCAACGCCTAATGTCTCAGATGGGTCAAACGCTGCAACCTTATGTTTTCTTTATTTCGTCCGCTTTGGGTCATTAGCAGACAAACCACCGCGGGCCAAAATCCGGCTTTGTCCGCTCTTCCCCAATAGATGGGGTAATCGGCCGGCGTTTTTTGTGGATAGCTGAAGATTTTGGGTGCTGCGCTTCAGGCTGATGGTGAAACGAGGTCACCGTGGTTACGGGCCTCAAGCATCAGAAGGAGAAGCGCAGCATGGAGCATTTTGCTGGACTGGACGTATCGGTCAAGGACGCCAGCGTTTGCATTGTGGATGGCACGGGCAAGATCGTTAGAGAGGCCAAGGTCGCGAGCGAACCTGACGCGCTGCTGGCGATCCTGAAGAACCCCGCCTATCACTTCAAGCGCATCGGCCTGGAAGCCGGTCCGCTGTCGCAGTGGCTA
>JBKPLN010000204.1:0-1131 GCA_046731635.1 Pseudomonadota bacterium
GGTCATAGGGGCCCTGCCAGTCAACCAAGACAACGCAAAAGCGGTTTCACATGCAGGCTCAGCTGTTACTGCTGGCATTGTGGACATGAAGCCAGCCGACCCGGTTGAAGGGATTCTGCTCTCTCAATTGGTCGTGGCGAACGAAGCCGCACTCAAATTGTATCAACTGGCATGGCTAAACAACGCGGAGTATTTCGAGGCGAGCGCGAAATATCTGCAACTCGCTGACAGGGCCACGCGGACAGTAGCGATGTTGAGCGAACGGCTCGACCACCACCGAAACCGGGGGCAGCAGCAAATCGTCGTGCAGCACACCACCACCGTGAACGCTAACCAGGCGGTGGTCACTGATAGCGTTGTGAGCAAGAAAACCGAAGCAGCACCTTCCGCCAAACTCCTGGCTGCCGTCACTGACAAGCCGATGGAGATCATCGAGACGGGGAATCAAAACGAAGCCGTGCCGGTAGGGGGGAGGGACACGAAAGCAAAATGACCATCAACCCCATGCACAAGGCCCATGCCGCACCCCGGTGCAAAGCAAAATCAAAGCGGACGGGAAAGCCTTGTCGTGCGCCTGCGGTGCGAGGCTGGAACGTATGCCGGATGCACGGCGCTCGCGGCGGTGCGCCGGAGGGTAAACGCAACGGGAACTATCGGCACGGCGCAAGGTCGAAGGAAACAATTGAGCTTCGAAAGCTCATTAAATCGCTTCGCTGACGAATGTCCGCTTTCGGGGGCAAAGCGGACATTGAAAGTCGCAGCCAAAATGTTTGCTTTTGACCCAAAGCGGATTAGCCCTTCCTGGCATTCAGCCTCCAAGAAAGTGGCCGAATGCAGCCAGCGACTTAACCCGGTCGCAGATGATCTTAGCAATCGCCAGCATTGGAACCGAGAGGATCGCACCCGGAACACCCCACAGCCAGAACCAGAAGACGAGCGAGATGATGACAAGGACTGGATTGAGTGTGAACCGTCTGGCCACAAGCATCGGCGTGACGGTCTGGCCCTCGATCAAATGAATTCCCAGGTAAAGTCCCGCAGGAAGCAGCGCTTGCCAAAGCACGTCATGGGTCAACAGACCAGCGAGAAGGAAGATTAACACGCCCAAAGCGGTGCCGAGTAGTTCAGCAG
>JBKPLN010000205.1:0-1808 GCA_046731635.1 Pseudomonadota bacterium
CCCCTGAGCGACCACAAGCTTTGCCAATGCAGCACGGTCCTTTTTCTGCGCTGCTTCGCCGATCTGCTTCCGCAAGGCTTCAAGGGCGGCATCGTTGATCGGCTGCGGAGGCTTGATAGCGACGACCTTGTATGGTGCCGGCTTGGCTGGTGGCGGCGGCTGATTACGCGGCTGTGCCTGTGAAATTGCCGGGGCTTCACCAGCCAGCAGAAAAAACGTGAAAGCCGCCAAAAAAACAATGCTGCGCATCTTAGACTCCCGGCGAAAGGCAGATCCGCGCGAGGCGCGGTCGAAAGAGCATGCGTCAAACGCTAGCACAGATGGATGGCAGCAAAAAATTTCCGCCGCACAGAGCAGCGTCAACCGACGGAACTGCAGGAGGGACAACTTACGAAGCCACTCAGATGTCCGATTGGCTTTGGCGGCATGAACGTGTAGATGCGGCCCCTCCGATGCGCCCACAATTCTCTGAAGGAACTCCATGCTTGCACTAACGCCTTACGTGCGTCCGATCGTCCTGCTTGTCGCGTCCAACGTTTTCATGACCGCCGCCTGGTATTGGCATCTTCGTTATAAGGAAGTTCCACTTTTTTATGTGATCTTGATCAGCTGGGGAGTCGCTTTTATTGAATACTGCCTGGCTGTACCCGCCAATCGGTACGGCAACGCCGTTTACGATCCTGCACAATTGAAGACGATCCAGGAGGTTGTCACCTTTGTGGTGTTTGCCGGATTTTCATACGTCTATTTGCGCGAGCCCATAACGCTCAGCCAGGGCCTCGGCTTCGCGCTGATCGCGGCCGGCGCTTTTTTCGTGTTTCACAAGTGGTGACTAGCGCGCGGGCACAATGCGCAAGATGCGTCCGGATGCGCTGTCGGTCAGCAGGTAGAGCGCGCCCTCCGGTCCCTGGCGCACATCTCGGATGCGTTCGTTCAAGGCCTGCAGGAGGCGCTCCTCCTTCACCACGGTGTCTCCTTTGAGCTCAAGCCGGGACAGCAACTGGGACTTCAGCGCCCCGTTAAAGAGATTGCCCTTCCAGGCCGGAAATAGATCGCCCGTGTAGAACGTCATGCCCGACGGTGCGATTGATGGCGTCCAGTGCCAGCGCGGATCGTCGACACCCTCCATCTTTTCCTTTCCGGTCCCGACCGGCGTCCCGTCATAGTTGACGCCATAGCTCACACGCGGCCAGCCGTAGTTGTGGCCTTTCTCGATGATGTTGATCTCGTCGCCGCCTTTGGCTCCGTGCTCCTGCTCCCATAGTTTCCCGTCAGCTGGATTTAGCGCCAGCCCCTGCGGATTGCGGTGACCATAAGACCAGATCTCGGGCTTGGCCCCGGGCTTGTTGGTAAACGGATTATCAGGGGGCGGCGTGCCGTCGGTGGTTATCCTCACGATCTTGCCCAGATCGTTGTCGAGCGTTTGAGCCATGTCGCGATCGGTGAAGTGCTCGCCGTTGGTCACAAACAAGGTGCCATCCTTTGCTTGGACGATTCGGCTGCCGAAGTGGTTTCCACGCGAGGGCGGACCGTACTGGCGGTATATGACTTTCACATCGGTCAGCCTCGGCACCTCGCCATCGTCGAGGCGCGCGCGGGCAAGCGCGGTTCGCCCGCCACCATTGAATGGCTCTGCGTACGAAAAGTAGATTGTACGGTTCTGGGTGAATTCACGGTCAAGGATCACGTCGAGCAAACCGCCCTGGCTGACCGCAAACACTTTTGGCACGTTGGCAAGCGGAGGCGATATTTGGCCGTTCTGCGTAACGAGGCGCATCCGTCCGGGCCGTTCGGTCACAAGCATGCGG
>JBKPLN010000206.1:0-2278 GCA_046731635.1 Pseudomonadota bacterium
CGCTGGTCGTGTCATAGACGAAACATTTGGAATGCGGACAGCGATTCTGCTCGATGAAGCCACCAAAAGTATAGATCTTCGAGCCGATCGAAACCCCGGCGACATGATTGCACGGAAGCGGGAAGGGCGCCTTCAGCGACCAGTTGCCGCTTTTCGGATCGAACACCTGATGAAAATTCTGGTCGACGCGGTGGTTCGCGTAACCGGCAATGGAATGAATTTTGCCCTGGCACTCGATCACCGCATGCTCGCCGGTCGGGATCGGCATGCGCGGCTGTTCGACCCATTTGCCGGGATTGGCGGCCTTGGGCGCGACGCTGGTCATGTAGCGCTGCTTCTCGACGGTTTTGGGAATGTCGGTGATCGACTTGTCGTTCAAGCCGAGAAAGAGCGGAAGGTCTTGTTCTGCCATGATCGACCTCAACTGACGTAACTCGGGACGGCGTCCCGCAATAGCTTGCGCGTGAGCTCGACGCCCTCGCGTGCAACATCGTATGGCGAGCGCGCCCACTGTTCCGGGTTCGGCGCTTCGTAGCTCAGATAGCCGGTATAGTCTTTCTCCGCCAATAGCCCGAGCATCTCGCGCCACTGGACGACGCCTTTGCCCGGCGGAAGCCGGTCTGTGGGTCGTCGCACGCCCGTCACGGGGTTCGGCGACAGGTCGCTGTACTGGAAGCAAAAGATCTTGTCAGCCGGCACGTTTTCAAAACCGCGCCCGCCGGCGCCGCTGCGCGTAAAATGATAGGCGTCGATCAGGTAGCCGCAATTCGGCTTGCCGGCGCCCTCAATGAGCTCGGTCACCACGCCGAGGCTGTTCAGCACGTCGTGCTGCGAATTGAATTCGATCGCAAGCTTCAGCTTGTATTCTGCGGCGATGTCGCCGGCTTCCTTGAGATACTTGATCGCATCCTTGATCGGCCCGTTCACCTGGCCGGGTGCGCTCATCAACGTGTCGCAGCCGAGCGCCACCGCGTTTGTGCAGGATTCGCGGAAGACCTGGAACAGCCGCTTGCTCTCATCGCCGGTGGCAAACAGCCAGCCGTATTCCACGCCAAGCACGCCGCAGGGAATGCCGCTTTTCTTGATGAGGTCAAGCACCTTGGCATTGCTCATGCCGGCCTCGAAGCATCGCTTGAAATCGGTCCGGCGCAGTTCGACCGCCTCGTAGCCCGCCTGTTTTGCGGCATCGAGCGCGGTGGCCAAAGGCGTCGTATCGATCGTCCACATGTGCAGGGCAAGGCGGCCAAACCTGTTCGACATTCCTCAGCGCTCCGTCATTGTCCTTCATATTGCAGGATGTAGAGTCCGGCGTTCGTGTCGGTGAGATACATCATGCCGTTCCGATCGACAAAGACATCACACGACTGAATGACTCTGGCCGGGTTTGGCCGTTGGTCGACAATTTTTTCAGGCGCCGGGGGCACGTAGTAGCCGACCTGCTTCGGCGCAAAAGCGTCGCGGATGTCGTAAATGCGCAAACCGGCATTGTGATAGGTCGCGAAGATCAGGTCCTCCGTCTGCATCGAGCCTGGGCGGTTCTCGTGTAGATTGTGCGGTCCGAATTTCGCGCCCTTGGCGCAGAAGTCTTCTTCGGCGGGAGTGGGCAGGGTGGCGATCGAAATTGGATTGAATGGCTCCCTCACGTCGATGAGCCAGGTGTAGGCGAGGCCGTTGGCGCAATTCGCCGATGTCGCCTCGTCAGCGAGCACCAACAGGTTGCGGTTCGGCAGCGGCAGGGGCGTGTGCGCGCCGCCGGCGAATGGCGGAGCGTAGTTGCGATGACTGATCAGCTTCGGATTTGGCGGATCGCTCAGATCGTGCACCGTGAAACCGCCGTCGCGCCACGCCGCGTAACCGAGGTTTCCGGCGCTGATGAGATGATGCAGCGCGGTGCGCTTGCCGAACGACCCGGGCGGCGTCTCGCCGCCAGCGCGGTTCATGCCGGGCAACCACCACCGCCCGACCAGCGCAGGCCGCGCGGGATCCGCGACATCGATCACGGCCAGGGCATGATCGATGAAGCCTTCGAAGTGGACCGACGCGTAGGCATGGCGGCCGCCGACCCACCAGAGGCGATGGGCACCGACGCCAGGGATGTGAAGGAAGGCGATTTCGCGCGGGGAGGCGGGTTTTGACACGTCGAACACCCGCAAGCCCGCGGCGAAAGGCTGCTCGGTCTGCACTGAGTCGATCAGCGATTTCGCGTAATAGTCCTGCTGCGTCGCATACTGCTGCATGGCCCAGATATTGGGCCCGTTGACGGCGAGCAGGATGTCAT
>JBKPLN010000207.1:0-6462 GCA_046731635.1 Pseudomonadota bacterium
TTTGCGATGGCCTATGCGGGGCTCACGCAAAGTGACTATGAGCAACTCGCGAAGGCGAAAAACGCAAAGCCGCCTGATCCTTAGCGAACGGAATGGGTGGCATGGTCGAGCGGAGTCCTCGAAGTGGGCGCGGCGTGACCATGGCTACCTCCGACCCCTCTTGGTCGCCCGCCTTGCTGGCCGGGATGCCTTGACCTTTCTCGGCGTGACTTTGCGCGGCGGAATGATCGGCAGCAAAACGAAATTCTCTCGGCCATTGCCGAGATGCAGCGTCGTCTCGCCGCCATAAATTTCCAGCTGCCGATCGCGCGGATCATCGTGCAGAAAGGGCCCGTTGCCTGTGAACTCGTTCTTCATGTTCGACAGCCGGCCCCCGGATCCGCCGGGATACACATAGTCACGGCCGCGTATGGTCAGCGCGATACGATGACCCTTCGGCACGACGATACAGGTCGGAACGATTTCGATATCGAGCTCGTAAACCTGTCCGGGCTTTAGGGGCTGCTTTTCGTCGTGTGTATGATAGGGGCGGAACGGCCGTGTGAGATTCCGGTCCAGCTTGCGGTGCGATGCGCGAAGCCAGCCTTGCCCGATTGGCGTGTGAGGATCGAGCGCACCCTGGAAGACAACTTCTCTCATGTCAGGCGAAAATACACGCACCACGACGAAAAGGTCCGCATCATTTGTAGATGATGACACGTGCAACTTGGCGGCTACCGGGCCGGTTATCTCGGTTTCCGCTTTCATTGGCTCAGTCAGAAACGTGACGCCGTCGCCCATGGCGTCGAAGGTGACCTTTGCCGAGCCGCCGGGAGCGGTTGTCACCAGCTTCTGCGCGTCCGTGGCCAGATGGAATTTGGTCCATTGCGTGTCCGGGAGCGGCCAGTCCTTTTCGTGACGGATGACGAACTTCTCGCCCGGGTGCCGAATATTGAGTTGCACGCGCGGCTGCTTGTTCCAGCCGTTGCGCTCGCCTTTCAGGAAATAGCCGAAGAACTTCTTCTGCAGACCGATTCCGTAGTCTGTGTAGTAATGCGTCCAATGCTCGATGCCGTGCACCTCGAGCCATTTGTGTTTCGACGCCGACCGGTAAAAGCCCTCGAAATTGCCGCGCGGATGCAGCGGCTGGCCGCCCCAGTTCGCTGCGGACAGCAGCGGCACCTTTACCTTGGACCAGTCCGGCAGCATTGCTTTGTAGAAATCGTCATCGAGCGGATGCGCAAAATAGGTCTTTCCCAGATCGTAGCGGTTCGCGCCCATCTGCTCCGCGTTCAGCGTTTCTGGTCCTGATACCCAGTCGCCGTTCATGCGGCTCCGGTGGCCTTTGGTGCCAAGACCGTACTGGACGGTCTTGACCTGCATGTCGTACCAGTTCTGCGCGAAGGTATTGTAGATGCCGCCGTTGTGGCTCAGCTCGCGATAGAAATCGGCGAAGCCTTCCCAGACGCAGATGGCGGTAAGATGCTTTGGCTGCAGGCTCGCGACCTGCCACTGATTGATGGCGTAGTACGATATTCCGCTCAGGCCGACTTTGCCGTTCGACCAAGGCTGCGTCCCGGCCCACTCGATGCAGTCATGGAAGTCCTTCGTTTCGCGCGGCGACCAGTGCTCGACATAGCCGGGAGAGCGGCCGCAACCGCGTGAATCGACACGCACGCAGACATAGCCATCCGGCACCCATTTCTCCGGGTCGCAGACCTCCCAGCTTTGGTACTTGTTGGTCGAGCCGGCCATTACATCGGGATGCTTGAGTGCCATGCGATCCCAGGCGGTCTTGTAGCCGTCTTCGAAGTGCAGCCACTTGCCGTAAGGACCGTAGCTCAGAAGGACCGGATAGCGTCCTTTTTTGAGGGGCCTGAACACGTCACAGCGCAGCACCAGGCCGTCATCCATGGTGATCGGCATGTCCCAATCGATCTGCATGCCATCACGGACTTCGCTCACTTCACGATAACTCATGCGTCCTCACTCCCGACGGATGGTGCGGCGGTGCGTTATTTCTTTGGGATGACCGGCAGCAGCACATAAGGTTGCCGGCCGGAATCTGCGTGCAACGTGACGTCGCCGCCAAAGACCGCGGGCGGGCGGTCACGCGGATCGTCATGGGTAAAAGGCCCGACGCCGGTCCATACCTTGCCGAGCGTCTCAACGCCGGCTCCCGGTTCGCCGGGGTAGACATAGTCGGTGCCGCGGACGGACAGCGCGAGCCGATAGCCTTTCGGCAATACAATGCAGGTCGGCCAGACTTCGACGTCGACCTCATAGATCTGGCCCGGCGTCAGCTTCTGCTCCTCATCGTGCGTATGATAGGGCCGGTAAGGCAATGTCAGCTTCGGATCGAGCTTGCGATGCGAGCAGCGCAGCCACCCTTGGGCGATCGGCGTGTGGGCATCGAGCGCTCCCTGGAATGTCACCTCTTTGATGTCCGGCGTGAAGGCGCGCACGACAAGAAACAGATCGGCATCCTCTGTCGCCGACGACACCCACAGTTTTACGGCAATCGGGCCGGTGATTTCGACCTCCTGTTCGAGCGGCTCGGTCAGGAACGTCACGCCTTCGCCCATGCCGGCGTAGGTCACAGTGCCGGCGGACGCCTGCGGCTCCGCTGAGAGGGTCATGTCCGCCGGATGAATGTAGAATTTGGTCCACTGCGTACGCGCGAGCGGCCATTCGCTTTCGTGCCGCTCGACGAATTTCTCCCCGGGGTGACGAGCCTGCAGCAGCACCTTCGGCTGTTTATCCCAGCCCGTATCCTCACCCTTGAGGAAATGACCGAAGAATTTCTTCTGTAGGCTCATTCCGTAATTTGTATAGAAATGCGTCCAGTGCTCGATGCCGTGCACTTCGAGCCATTTCTGGTCGGAAGCCGAGCGTATAAATCCCTCGAAATTTCCGCGTGGATGGAGGCCCTGTCCACCCCAGTTTGCCGAGGATAGCAGCGGTGTCTTCACCTTGGTCCAGTCCGGCATGCGGGATTGCCAGTAGGGATCGCTATCGAGCTTGCGCGAGATACAATCCTCGTAGAAATCGCGCCGATTGCGGCCTAGCTGCTGTTCCGACAGCGTTTCGGGGCCCGACACCCAATCGCCGTTCATGCGGCTCTTGAAGCCACGCGTGCCGCGGCCGTTCTGCACCGAGTAGACCTGCGCCTTGGACCAGTCCTGCACGAAGCCGCGATTGAAGATTCCGCCATGGTGCGCCATGTCGCGATAGAAATCGGCCGCACCTTCCCAGGTGCAGATCGCGGCCAGGTGCTTGGGCTGCAGTGCCGACGTCTGCCATTGGTTCTGAGCGTAGTAGGAAATGCCGTTAAGGCCGATTTTGCCGTTCGACCAGGGCTGCACGCCGGCCCACTCGACGCAAATTGCGAGATCCTGCGCCTCGCGCAGCGACCAGATATCAATCACGCCCTGCGAACGGCCGGCGCCGCGGCTGTCGACGCGGATGCAGACATAGCCGTCGGGAACCCATTTTTCCGGATCCACGACCTCCCAGCACTGGTACCTGTTGGTTGAATCGGTAGGCACGTCGGGATGATCGGCGCACATGCGGTCCCACTGGGACTTGTAGAGGTCCTCGAAATGCAACCACTTCCCGTATGGGCCGAGGGTCATGATCACCGGATATTTTCCGTCCGCGATCGGACGATAGATATCGCATCGCAGGACGATTCCGTCGTCCATCTTTATCGGCATGTCCCAGTCAATTCGCATGCCGTTACGGATGTCGCTCAATTCACGATAGTCCATGGATCCTCACGTACCTCTGATGCTGTGTCCTTGTTCGTCAAACAGGTGCATGCGGCGTTCGTCGAGCGAAAGCGTGAGCCGCTCGCCGATCTTGGTGTCGGCCATGTCCAGGCCTTCACTGACCGCAACAAACGCGCGCTCGGTGCCCGCGTCAAAATAGAGCAGGGTGTCTTTACCGAGCGGCTCGACGAGGCGCACGGGCAGGGTGGTGCCGGTCTTGTTACCGACATTGATTCCGACATGTTCAGGCCGGATGCCGAGCGTTCCCTTGCCGGCGCCTGCGAAGCTCAAACGTTCCGGGAGCGGAACGTCGAACAGCGCCGAGCGGAATCGTGCAACGCCGTTGTTGCGCACGACTTCACCGGGCACGAGATTCATCGAGGGCGAGCCGAAAAAATCGGCAATGAAATAGTTCACAGGGTTTGAGTAGATTTCCATCGGCGAGCCGACCTGTACGATCTCGCCGTCACGCATGACGACGATGCGGTCGGCAAGCGTCATCGCCTCTTCCTGATCGTGCGTGACGAATATGAAGGTGCGCTTGAGCACCTGGTGCAGCCTGTCGCATTCGGCGCGCAGCTCGCGGCGAAGTTTGGCATCGAGACTCGATAGTGGTTCATCGAGTAGGAAGGTGGACGGATTTGTCACCAAGGTTCTCGCCAGCGCGACGCGCTGCGACTCCCCGCCCGAGCATTGTGCCGGCATCTTGTCCAGCAGATGGCCGATACGGACCATGTCGGCGACCTCGCGTACGCGCTTGACGCGCTCCTCCGGCGCGACCTTCTTCATGCGCAAGCCGAACTCGATGTTCTGCGCGACATTCTTATGGGGAAACAATGCATGGCTTTGAAAGACCATGCCGAGATTGCGGTCGCGCGGCTCGAGATTGTTCACCACGCGTCCGTCGATGCGGATTTCCCCCGAGGTCGGGTCCTCGAAACCGGCGATCATTCGCAACGTGGTCGTCTTGCCGCAGCCGGATGGTCCGACGAACACAGCGAACTCGCCGTCTTCGATCGTAAAGGTCAGGTTCTTGACCGCCTGAACGGCGCCGAATGACTTGTTGAGGTTGATGAGCTCGATACGCGCCACGACTATCTCCGTACCATCCCGAAGCTGAACCCGCGGGCAAGGTGCTTGCGAATGATGAGGCCGACGATCATCAGCGGGATTGTGATGCCGACGGCGAGTGCCGCCTGGCGGCCATAAACGCGCCCTTCGGTCGAGCCCTGATATTTCGACAGCTCGATCGGCAGCGTCGAGACCTGGGTTTTGGTGATGATCAGCGCGAGGAGGTATTCGCTCCAGGTCAGGATGAGGATGAACAGGAAAGTCGCCACCAGGCCGGAGCGGATCAAGGGCAGGACAATTTCAAAGATCGTACGCCAGCGTGAGGCGCCGAGTATCTCGGCTGCCTGCTCCACCTCGCGCGGCACCTCGTCGATGAAGCTCTTTGTCATCCAGACCGCGTAAGGCAGCGTGGTCAGGAAGTAGACCATGATGACGCCTATACGCGTATCGAGCAGGCCGAGCGCTGAGTAATAAAGTGACAGCGGTGCGACGACGACGATCGGCGGGATCATGCGCAACATCAGAAGCTGAAACATGCGCACTTCCGACAGGATGCGATAGCGCGAGACGCCGTAGGCAAGAACGGAGCCGAAAGCGACCGAAAGGAAAGTCGAACTGAACGCGATTACCGTTGAGTTCCAGAGGGAAACCAACGGCGTCTGGGAGGAGATTGCATATTGGGTCTGGGCATATTGCTCGGCACCCAGCCAGACATTCATGTAGTTGGTCAGCGTCGGTGGGTCCGGGAAATAGACCGGTGGCCACGCGAACCACTGGATGTCCGGCTTGAATGACGTTGAGACCATCCAGTAGATCGGAAAAAAGGCAACGACCGCCCAGATGCTCAGGATCGCATAACGAACGGTTGCGGAAATCAGGCGACGGCGGGATTTGGTGACCATCGCTCAGGCCTCCGCGTCCTTTGTACGCATTTCATACATCTGATCGAGCGAGTGCTTCTCGCGCCGGAGCAGATGGATCGCGATCAGGACGATGACGATCATCAGGAGCATCACGATGTAGGACATCGCGGCGCCTTTCGAGATCTGGAAGTACTGCCGGGTCGTCATGAAGATGTAGATTGGCAGCGTTTCGGTTGCCGACCCCGGGCCACCCTGAAACAGCGCCCAGGTTTTGGGAAATTCCGCCATCGCCTCGAGGAAGCGCAGCACCAGCGCGAGAAGAATGACGGGGCGCAGGAGCGGCAGCTGCACCTCCCAGAAGATGCGCCATTTCGATGCGCCGAGGATCTCGGCGGCCTCGATCGGCTCCTTCGGGATGGCGGAGAGCCCCGCAAGCAAAATGATGAAAGAGAATGGCGTCCAGTTCCAGATTTCGAGCAGCGCGACGGTGGCCAGCGCGATGTCCGGATTGCTGAGCCAGGCTGGCTTGAAATCGACACCGATGATTCTCGAGATGAGATCGTTAATAGGGCCGCTCTGGTACAACATCATCTCGGCCGTGTAGGCGACGACCACCGGCACGGTGAGCATCGGCAGTATGAATATGATGTAGAAGAAGGCCTGGCCGCGAAACGGCTTATACATCAGGTAAGCGAGCAGGAAGCCGAACACGAAGCAGCCCAGTGTCGAACTGGTGGCGAACGCGAGCGAGCGCACGATGGCCCAGCCGAATCTGGGGT
>JBKPLN010000208.1:0-7541 GCA_046731635.1 Pseudomonadota bacterium
CCATGACGCAGTGCGTGACCGCATCGGAGAAGCAAAAATTCGCACCGGGCATCGCCTGGATTCATTCACGCAGGACGACGGCGCGGTTACCGCGTATTTCTTCGGTCGCGACGGCACACACCGCTCGACGATGCGCGGCGATGTTCTGATCGGCGCCGACGGTATTCATTCCATTGTTCGCGAAACGCTTTATCCAAACGAAGGTCCTGCCCGCTGGAACGGATCGATGCTGTGGCGTGGCGCGATCGACTGGCCGAAATTCCTGACCGGGCGCTCGATGGTGATCGCCGGCGGCATGGCGGGAAAGCTGGTCATCTATCCGATCGGCAACGGCGCGCGCGAAGATCGTCTGCTGACCAACTGGGCCGTGCTGGTCAAGATTGGAGACGGTGGCGCGCCACCCCGCAAGGAGGACTGGTCGCGCACGGGCAAATTCGAAGATCTGATGCCCCATGTGCAACGTTTCAATATCCCGTTTGTGGACGGAAAGGCGTTGATCGAAGCGACGCCGGAGTTCTGGGAATACCCCATGTGCGATCGCGATCCGCTTCCGCGCTGGTCGCATGGCCGTGTCACACTGCTCGGCGACGCTGCACATCCGATGTACCCGGTTGGCTCGAATGGCGCCTCGCAGGCGATCCTCGATGCGAGGTGCCTTGCCGACAAGCTCGTATCCGGCGAGCATCCCGCACATGCGCTCTGGGCCTATGAGCAGGAACGGCTGCCGATGACCGCCCAGATCGTGCAGATGAACCGCAAAGGCGGGCCGGAAGGCGTCATCGACGTCGTCGAAGAGCTTGCTCCGGACGGATTCAGCAACATCGACGATGTTTTGCCTTACGAGCAGCGCAAGGCGATTGTGCGCGGCTACGCTTCGACGGCGGGCTTTTCGCGCGAACAGGTCAACCTGTCCGGCAAAGACGGCGTAATTGTCAAACCGGCGTGTGATCGCGCACCCAGGTTCACGCCGGCGGCGGCAGGAAGTTGACCTCGTGACGCGCGGACAGCGCGACCACTTCTTCCGGCTTCTGTTCTCGCATCGAATGGATCGCCGAGAACAGGTCGTACAGCTTCCGGGTGGGCGAAACCCAGAAAAAGCACTTCACCGTCTGATCGGATTTGTTAAAGATGCCGTGCGGAATATTCATCGGCATCCGGATGAGGTCGCCCGGCTGCGCCACGACATCCTTGCCGTCGAGGATAAGATCGAGACGTCCCTCGAAAAGGTAGATGAACTCGTCCTGGGTTGGATGGATGTGCGGCGGAACGAAGGTCCCTGGCGGAAATGTCGCATGCCAGGAAAACGAACTCTCGCTCAACGATTTCGGTACGTAAGTCTGTCCCAGAATATTCCAGACTATGCCTTCGATGCCGGTACCGGCCTTGGTAATGCCTGCGGTCAGCGTTTGCATTTCCGTCCCTCCGATCCTGTTTATGATGCGACTGCCGAGGCTCGGCTGATGCAGCGCGATCTCGTTCAACCATGACAGCAGGCCTCTTCCCGCTGTCAAGGCTTCCCAGGCGCGATATTTCAGAATTAAAGTCTTTCTCCGTGGCACCGGACACGTCATGAGGCATAGTCGGTGGATTGAAGGCTTGGAGGCAAAACGATGAACAAGAGCAAGCTGTTTGCGACCCTTGCCGCAGTGGCGCTGTTTAGCGTTGCGGCGCAGGCCCAGGCGCAGGAAAAACTGAAAATCGGCGTTATCGCCACGCTGTCAGGTCCTCCCGCCGTGCTTGGTCAGCAGCTGCGCAACGGCGTCCAGCTCGCGGTGAAAGATCTCGGCGGCAAGCTTGGCGGCCGCGAGTTGGAAGTGATCGTGCAGGACGACGAACTCAAACCCGACGTCGCTGTGTCCAAGGCAAAGGCTCTGATCGAGCGCGACAAGGTCGACTTCGTCATCGGGCCGATCTTCTCCAATATTCTGCAGGCGATCTTCAAGCCGGTGACCGACGCCGGTGTGATCCTGATCAGTCCAAATGCCGGCACGTCCAATTTTGCCGGCAAGGAATGCAATGCGAACTTTTTCGTAACGTCTTATCAGAATGATCAGGCGTTCGGGGTGGCGGGAAAGTACGCACAGGATGCGGGGCTGAAGAAAATCTTCCTGATCGCACCGAACTACCAGGCAGGCCGCGACGCGCTCGCCGGGTTCAGGAGCTTCTACAAGGGTGAGATTGCGGACGAGATCTACGTTCCGCTCGGTCAGCTCGACTATTCGGCCGAGTTGGCGAAGATCGCCGCCGCCAGCCCGGGAGCGATCTATGTATTCCTGCCCGGCGGCATGGGCATCAATTTCGTCAAGCAGTTCCGGCAAGCTGGGCTTGCCGACAAGACGGTGTTCCTGTCCGCGTTCACGGTCGATGAGTCGACGCTGCCAGCGCAGCAGGACGCCGCGGTTGGCTTTTTCGGCGGGGCCAACTGGGCGCCTAATTTGGACAATCCGCAGAACAAGAAGTTTGTCGCGGGCTACGAGAAGGAATTCGGTGCGGTCCCGGCGACCTACGCCTTCCAATCCTATGACGCTGTGCTTTTGATCGATGGCGCGCTGAAACAAACCAAAGGAAACGTCGCCGACAAGGATGCTTTACGAGCTGCTCTGAAAAAAGCGGATTTCACATCGTTGCGGGGCGGCTTCAAGTTCAACACCAACAACTATCCGATCCAGGATTTCTATCTGGTCAAAGTTGCCAAACGCGGCGATGGGAAGTTCCAGACCGAGATCGATAAAAAGGTTTTCACGAACTTCGCGGATCCGCACGCCAAGGACTGCCCGATGAAATAAGAGAAGGTGCCGGACTGGGGCAATGTCCACGGGCCTCTTCGTCGTCCAGGTTCTGAACGGGCTCCAGTTTGGCGTCCTGTTATTCCTGATCGCAGCCGGCCTTACGCTTGTGTTCGGCGTGATGGATTTCATCAACCTCGCGCACGGCGTCCAATACATGCTCGGTGCGTATCTCGCGGTCGCTTTCTACGCGCTCACGGGAAATTTTCTGATTGCGCTGGTGCTGGCGCTCGCAGCGGCTCTCTTGTTTGGATTGTTGCTCGAATTCGTGGTCTTTCGGCATCTCTACGATCGGGATCATCTCGAACAGGTGATCGCAACCTTCGGCATTATCATTTTTCTCAACCAGGCGGTGAAAACCGTGTGGGGAGCCGCGCCCCTGACGCTGCCCATCCCGGAAATCTTCAGTGGATCGATCGTGCTGATGCCGGGTCTCCTCTACCCGGTCTGGCGACTGGTTATCATCGCCTCAGGGCTTGCCGTCGCCGTGCTGCTTTATGTGCTTGTCAGCCGCACGCGCGTGGGGATGCTGGTTCGCGCGGGCGCAACGAATGCGCGGATGGTGTCCGCGCTCGGGGTCGACATCCGCCGGCTGTTCATGATCGTGTTCGGGTTCGGCACGATGCTCGCCGCTTTCGCCGGCGCAATGATCGCACCGATCCTGTCGGTTGAGCCCGGCATGGGCGATACGGTGCTGATCCTGGCCTTCGTCGTCATCGTCATCGGCGGCATCGGGTCGATGCGCGGCGCATTCCTTGCGGCACTCCTCATCGGACTTGTCGACACGCTGGGGCGCTCGTTTGCCATCGATATTCTGCGCCTGGTGATGCCGCCCTCGCCTGCCCGCACCGTCGGCCCGGCCATTGCATCGATGCTCATCTACGTCCTGATGGCGTTCGTTCTGTATTTCCGTCCCGCCGGCCTGTTTCCCGCCAGGGGACGCTGATGGCCCAGACAATTGCCGCTTCCAGCACGGCGCCTGTGCGGCAGCCCGACCGGCCAGGCCTGCTGCCGGCGATGATATTTCTCGTCCTCGCGCTGATACCCGCTGCGGCCGCGTTTGGGCCCGAAAGCTACCTGCTCGGGCTCTTCACCCGCGTGATGGTGTTCGCGATCGCCGCAATGGCGCTCGATTTCATCTGCGGCTACGGCGGGCTTGTATCTTTCGGGCACGCCGCCTTTGTCGGCATCGGCGCCTATGCGGTCGGCATTCTGGGCGCGCATGGAATCACGGACATCCTGGTTTCGCTGCCAATCGCGCTGCTGGCCAGCGCAATCTTCGCGTACCTCACCGGGACCGTGTGCCTGCGCACCAAGAGCGTGTACTTCATCATGATCACGCTGGCCTTTGGGCAAATGGCCTATTTCATTGCCGGTTCGCTCGCGCCTTACGGCGGTGACGACGGCCTGACAATCAGGCTGCGGAGCACATTGGTTGGTCTTCCGTTCCTGCAGAACGACAGGACACTCTACTACTTCGTTCTCCTCTGCCTTCTCCTTGCCTATCTCATGTTCCGCGCCATCGTCTATTCGCGTTTCGGGCGCGTCTTTCGCGGCGCGCGCGAGAACCCGACGCGAATGGCAACGCTGGGCTTTGACGTGTTTCGGTTTCAGCGCGTCGGCTACGTGATCGCCGGCGCCGTTGGCGGACTCGCCGGATTCCTGCTTGCCAATGCGACGGAGTTCGTCAGCCCGGCGTATATGTCGTGGCAACGTTCGGGCGAATTGATCATCATGGTTCTGTTCGGCGGGATCGGCAGCCTGCACGGCGCGATCGTCGGCGCTGCGGGTTATCTACTCATCGAAGAAATATTGGGCGGCATCACCGAGCAATGGAAACTCATCTTCGGCCCGCTGCTGGTGCTGGTTGTTCTGTTTGCGCGCGGCGGATTGCTTGGTCTTGCCGGCGCCATGCGTGGAAGGCTGGGCCGTGGCTGACCCCGTGCTAGAAATCAGCGATCTGCGCAAGAACTTCGGCGGGCTGGTCGTAACGGACGGCGTGACCCTCGAGATCGGGCCGGGCGAGTTGCACGCCGTCATCGGACCGAACGGCGCCGGCAAGACGACGCTGATCAACCAGATTTCCGGACTGATCGCCCCCGCGGCCGGCACCATTCATTTCAACGGCGCAGATATTACCGACTTACCTGCAAACAGGCGTGCCGAGCTTGGCCTGGCGCGATCGTTTCAAATCACGTCGGTGCTGCCTCGATTCTCCGCGTTGGAGAATGTTGCCTTGGCCGTACAGGCGCACAGCGGAACGAGCTATCGTTTCTTTGCGAGGGCGGACCGCGACCAACCCGTCAACGACGCAGCGATCGCCGCGCTTGCGGAAGTTGGGTTGGCCGGACGCGAACACACGCTCGCTGAGCACCTTTCGCATGGCGAGAAGCGCGCTCTCGAGCTCGCGATTGCACTCGCCATGCAGCCAAAACTGCTGTTGCTTGATGAGCCGATGGCCGGCACCGGACACGAAGAAAGTGTGCGCCTGATCAATGTGCTGCGGCAGCTGAAGGGACGGTTCTCCATGTTGCTGGTGGAGCACGACATGAACGCAGTGTTCGCGCTCGCCGACCGCATTTCGGTTCTGACCTACGGACGTATCCTGGCCAGTGGAGCGCCTCACGCGGTGCGGACTGACCCCAAGGTTGTCGCCGCATATCTCGGAGAGGAAATGGAATAGCCATGTTGTCGGTCGAGCGGCTCGCAGCATCCTACGGACCGGCGCAGGTTTTATTCGACATCAGCTTTTCTGTCGGTACCGGCGAGGTTGTCACCCTGATCGGACGCAACGGCATGGGCAAGACAACTACGATATTTGCACTCATGGGATTGTTGCCGCCGGAGGGTGGCACAGCCACTTTCGACGGACTGTCGCTTGTCGGGCTGCCGCCGTTCCGAATTGCGCAGGCGGGAATCGGCCTTGTCCCCGAAGGACGCCAGGTCTTTCCTACCCTGACAGTTGAGGAAAATCTCGTCGCGACCGCTGTCCCGCGCTCCGGCACGCGTCGCTGGAATCTGGAGCGGGTCTACGGTTTTTTCCCTCCACTCGCTGAACGGCGCGGCCATATGGGAAACGAGCTGTCAGGCGGCGAGCAGCAAATGCTGGCGATTGGCCGGGCCCTCATGACCAATCCGAAACTGTTGATACTCGACGAGGCCACCGAAGGTCTGGCTCCCAAGATCCGCTCCGAAATCTGGCAATGTCTGGCGCTTCTCAAGCAGGAAGGTCAGGCCATTCTGATTGTGGACAAGCATCTCGAAGCACTACTGCGCTTTGCAGACCGACATGTCGTGATCGAAAAAGGCCATGTGGTCTGGACCGGAACCTCGGCTGCGCTCGCGGCCGATCCCAGCATTCGCCAACGCTATCTCCAGATCTGAGCGCGCGTTATGGGAAATGCTCGGCGTGCCAATCGGCTTCCAGGTCCGGATTGATTTTGGCGTCGATCAGGAAAACGCCGGGCGCGCCTTCATTGACCCAACTCCGTACCGGCTCGAGATCGGAAAGGGTCCGAACTGTTGCCGCGCGTGCACCATATCCTCGGGCGATCGTGGCAAAATCCGTTTCCGGGAATTGCACGATGTCGATCGAATAACCCTGGCGCCGAAAGAAATGCACTTCGGCAGCATAGGAACTGTCGTTGTAGATGAGGATGCACATTCGCAGCCCGAGACGCACTGCAGTTTCAAGATCAGCGATCGACATCAGAAACCCGCCGTCGCCCGCACCGAGCACAGCGAGCTTGCCGGGATTTGCGACGGCAAGACCAATCGCGGATGCCAGGCCAAGGCCGACTGATTGAAATGAATGACTGAGACATGATGCTTTCGGACTGAGCACCCGCAGGTAGCGTGGGACCCATCCGCAGAAATGTCCGGAATCGGAAGCGACCACCCGGTCCCTCGGCAGAATATCGTCCACCGCCTTGCTGACTGTGCGAGGATCGATGTAGCGATCGCTCGACTGATCCGGATACCGGCTGTGATGATTGTCGCCCGAACGAATGCGCTCGCGCGTTGCATTGTTGCGACGACCGGATTTTCCGATTGACGCGCCGCGCCGGTCAATTTCCGCCAATAGGGTTTCGGCTGTCGTCTTCGCATCGCCAAGCACGGCATATTGCACCGGCATCTGATATCCCAACTTGGGTGCCTCGATATCAATTTGCGCAACCCTGGCGTCCGGCCCGATCAGCTTGCCTTTCTTGGTCGTCCATTGCGTAAGGCTCACGCCAAAGCCGAGGATCAGGTCGCTTTCGGAGATCAGCTCATCCGCGATCGGGGATGAAAAACCACCGCTGATGCCCAGCGACCATGGATTGTCGGCAAACAGGCCATGGCCGCAAACAGACGTTGCGAGCAGCGCTCCGATCCTTTCGGCCAACGCCGTCAGGGACTCCTCGGCGTCGGAGAGGACCGCACCGCGCCCCCCCAGAACAAGTGGTCGCTTTGCCCCCGCGACCGCATCGGCAAGCGATTGGATATCTTCGGGGTTGGGCGGCAACCGACCCGGCGCTGGACCCAATTCAGGTGGCGCGTTTTTCGCATCGATTTTTGCGTCCTGCACATCGAGCGGCAAGCTCAGCACAACGGTCTGGCGGTCGTGTATGGCGAGCGTCACCGCGCGCAGCAGGTCGCCACGGGCGGATTGCGGCGTATAAATCCGTTCGGAGATTCCCCCGACCGAGCGCACCAGTTCTGTCTGGTCCATGTAGAAATTCGATTTGACATTGCCGGTGGGTACATCTCCGG
>JBKPLN010000209.1:0-2345 GCA_046731635.1 Pseudomonadota bacterium
GCGATGTCCTTCGGCAATCAAGCGGCCCTGGAGCTCTATTCCCGTCATGCCCGGCATCTGCACGTCGGTAATCAGGCAATCAGTGTCAGAGAAGCGATCCGATCTCAGGAAAGCTTCGGCGGAGTCGAATGCGGCCGTTCCATAGCCCAGCGAGCGCACAAAACTGGTAGTAGCGCGGCGGAACGATTCATCATCATCAACAATGGCGATCACGGGTACCTTCGGCAACGTTCATTTCCTCTGTCGTGAAACAAATATGACTTAGGACCGCTGCACGCACGATTCCGAAGGTAACGTTTGACTATCGGAAAGAGATGAGGAATTACACCAAGGTATAGTTTCCCTATGTTTTTGTCCGGCGAATCCCCAAAATATCCGCCATTTTGACAAGATCAGCCAAAGATTTTGCCCCCATTTTTTTCGTGACCTTGCCTCGATGCACCTTGACCGTGATCTCGGTAACACCGATTTCGGCGGCTACCTGTTTGTTCAAAAGACCCCCGGTTACCCACGCCATTACCTCTTGCTCGCGCGGCGTCAGTGTGTCGAACTTTGCCCTCAGTTCGGATATGGCCTTCTCGCTTGCGTAATTGGCGCGGGACCGTTCAAGCGCAATCTGTATAGCGTCGAGAAGATCCTGGTCGCGAAAGGGTTTGGTCAGGAATTCAACTGCGCCGGCCTTCATGGCCTTAACCGTCATGGGGATGTCGCCATGACCGGTGATGAAAATAATCGGAATCTGGATCTTGGCCCTCGTCAGTTCCGCCTGGAAGTCGAGGCCGCTCACCCCCGGCAACCTGACATCGAGAACAAGGCAGCAGGCAGCATCCGGTCGTTTCGCTGCAAAAAACTCCGCGGTCGACGCAAATGCTTCGACCCGCAGTCCTACCGACCGGATCAGATTGCTCACCGCGCCACGCAATGAAGCGTCGTCGTCCACGAGAAAGACGACCGGCACCGCATTGGAAGGCTCGGTCTTCATGCGAGGACCGTTTGCTGAAAGCTCAGGATCATTGCACGCCAGGCAAGACGATGTGAAATACCGACCCGTGTGGCACGCCCGCCGACACCGACAAACGTCCGCCATGAGCCTCGACAATTGATCGGCATATTGCCAAGCCCATCCCCATGCCATTGGTTTTCGTGGAGAAAAAGGCGTCGAAGATGCGGTCCGCGTTTTGCGGATCAACACCTGTTCCGGAATCCTGGACCGACACCGCCACTCCGTTCGAATCGAACAGCCTCGATCTTACGCGCAGCATTCGCACCCAATCATCAATGGTACGCATTGAATCAATGGCATTACTGACAATATTCAAGATAACCTGCTGAAGCTGGCCTTTGTGCGCTGTGATCAGGGGCAGCTTGTCGGCGAGCTCGAAATCAACAACAACCCGGCTCGCGCCCAGGTCGCCGTTTGCCATCGCAATGGTTTCTCGGATCAGGTCATTCGCATCAAGGGGAGCTCCGGGACGCTCGCCTTTGGTGAACATAGCCCGGACGGATTGGATCACCTCGCTTGCCCTATGGCCATCTCCTACGATGTGCCTGAGACTGTCGCGCACCTCATCAAGGTCGGGCTGTGGCCTGTCGAGCCATCGCAGACCCGCATTGGCATTCGTCACGATTGCTCCGAGCGGCTGTCTGATTTCATGCGCAATCGCAGCTGACATCGTCGCCAAACTCACGCGGCGGGCCACTTGCGCAAGTTCCTGCCGCGCATGTCTCAGTTTCTCCTCTGCATCCTTGAGCGAGGTGACATCGGCCGCCATGGCATAGAAGCAGCTCTGGTCTTGAACGGCCTTCCACAAAAGCCAACGGTAAGTGCCGTTCCGGTGGCGGAAGCGAACCTCAAAACGCTGGGTCATCTCGCCTGCGGCCAGCTGCTTGGCCTCGGAGCGGATTTTTTCGCGGTCGTCCGGATGGACCATCCAAAACGAATCCTTGCCGAGCAGCTCTTGTTCCGACCAGCCCAGAACCGAGGTCCACGCCGGATTGACGCTGAGATATTTGCCATCCAGATCCGCGACCAACAGCAGATCCTGTGACACGTTCCATATCTGCAGCCGTTCATGCATCTCGGCTTTGACCCGCTCCTACAAAGTTTCGTTGAGTTCGCGCAGCGCTTTCTCGGCTTCGAGTTGGTCCGTGATATCAGTGTTGGTACCGAACCAACGCACGACTTTGCCGGCTTCATCGCGGATCGGCTGAGCACGCGAGAGGAACCAGCGGAACGTGCCGTCACGACCTCGCAGTGGGAACGTGTCCTCCCAAGGCTCGTCATTCTTGAAGCTTTCTTGGATGTGCCGGAAAACGCGTTCGAGATGATCGGGATGGTGCAATTT
>JBKPLN010000210.1:0-2007 GCA_046731635.1 Pseudomonadota bacterium
GGGCTAAATGCTTATATTCGTTCGTCCTATGCTTAATGACCTCCTTCTAAAACGGGTCTATGTATACAGGTGGTTGTTTTACCAGTAGCGTCCGCGAACCCAGTAGCCTCCGCTGCCGAACACCAGGAGGAGAATGACAACAATCAAGAGCAGATCCATGGGATTCCTCCGTTTAGAATGAGGCGGCGGAATCGCATTACCGATTGCGTCCGCAATTTTGTACGCGTCGCTTCAGATTCAATTGCTTGCTGAATACATAACCAACGCGCCTAGCGCCAGAAAGTTTCAAAATTAACCGACGTTTTAAAATTAAAAGACCAAGTATGCGCGCGTGCAGCCAAGGCGAGAGCCCGGCTCGGGCGATTTAAGATCACGCTGCTTGCGTGACCGAAGCGTAGGCTGGGACGGGGAGATCGCGGCCTACGCTAACGACCAGCATCGACGTATCGTTGATGCCATAGGCCTTTAATACTTGCTCATAGAGGCGGGCGGGTTCGCGCTCACCAGTCTTGGCGGCTTGAATAATCAGATATGCGATGATCTCAGGTACGGCAGACCCCAAATTTCCAAGCGATTTGCAGGCACGGTCGAAAGCCTCGCCCATCGCCGAGGTCGCGGCGTCGTCGAACCAAACGTTTTGGATCGGAATGTTATTCATCGGAGCCTCCCGAAAAGCATGAGCGGGAGCGCGGAAGCGTCTCTCGGTCACCGAGGCTCGAAGCCGTTTCGGTGACCAAACGTTTTGGATCGGAGTGATAGCCATAGATACCTCCCGAAAAGCACGAGCGGGAGCGCAGGAGCCTCTCTCAGTCACCGAGGCTCGAAGCCGTTTCGGTGACCAAACGTTTTGGAACGGAGTGATAGCCATAGGAGCCTCCCGAAAAGCACGAGCGGGAGCGCTGGAGCGTCTCTCAGTCACCGAGGCTCGAAGCCGTTTCGTGATGCTTCAGCCTGTTCCTTTAACTGCGAACTGTCTGATCAAAACTGACCACTCTGGGGACTACGCGCTAACATGGCGACTAGACGGTTTGGACGTTCACTCAATTGACTTGTCAAATTAGTCCACTTGGATTTTAATACGGCCATTAGTCCGCGTATGACGTCGTTTTTAGGCATTTGGGACACCGAGGATTATTTTAGGTCGGACCGACCAAACGTTTGATTTATCTCAAATGTGGCCACAACAGGTGGCTATCGTTTCTGTTCTGAGCGTGGGGCGCTGGCAGAGCGCAACGGCCATGACAAAGGAAGTGAAAAAAGTTCCATTTGACCCGAAAGTATTTCTCGCCACCGTAAATGGCGGCCGGAGCATCTCCAAATATCGAATGAACCAACAGGTCTTCTCGCAGGGTCATTTTGCGGATGCGGTGTTCTATATCCAAAAAGGTAAGGTCAAAATCACCGTTGTCTCAGAGCAGGGCAAGGAAGCCGTCGTCGCGGTGCTGGGGCCGGGCGAATTCTGCGGAGAGGGATGCCTGACAGGACAGCCGTTGCGTTTAGCGACCGCAACGGCAATGACGGATTGCGAGATCATGCGGCTGGAGAAAGCGACTATGATCCGCGTCCTCCATGAGGAGCCAGCCCCTTACCCGTTCATCTTGCTCAACTTGGCGCTTTCCCTACTGCCCAATTTGCACCCGCCTACAAGGGATGAGGTCAACCGCAACAAGGGGAACAAGGGGGAAGTGCCATGGACTCGCAATGATCGCGTACGTGGCGCTGCTGCTCGGAGTGTTGTTCAAGGGCCTTGATCACCGCAGACGATATTGCCGAAGCTTGAGATCGAGCTACTCCATCAGAAGTGCGCCCGTTAACAAATCTGAGTCTGTATAAAATTGACCATCTTTCGATGCCGTCGAGCGGTTTAAGTTTTCGGTACACACAGCCGCTTAGTCTAAATTTCGATCTGCCGCCCGACTTCGACGAAATTCTCCGGAGGAATGTTGAACAGGTCGACTGCCCGCACCGAATTTCGGAACATCAGCGTGAACAGGCGCAGGCTGGCAC
>JBKPLN010000211.1:0-2412 GCA_046731635.1 Pseudomonadota bacterium
ATCTACTGGATCGTGGTGATCGGTGGGGGCGCCTCGGCGGTGACCGGATATCTGCTGATGTTCCCTTTCTACGCCGCCGGCATCGAAGGAATGCAGATAGCGCAGGTCGTGCATGCGGTCGTCGCCGTGTTGTTCATCGCCGCCATGCTTGGCCACATCTACATCGGCACCATCGGCATGGAAGGCGCCTTCGAGGCAATGGGCGAAGGCACGGTGGATGTCAATTGGGCGAGGGAACATCACCGGCTGTGGCTGGAGGACGAGTTGGCGCGCACAGGCCCGAACGAGTCCCGCCGGCAGCCAATGGCAACCCCTGCCGAATAGCGCATTAAATATGCTGTAAAAACGCCCGGCCTTTGCGGTCGGGCGTTTTGCTATATAGGGCACCATGCGCATTATCGGCCTCGCTGGCTGGAGCGGTTCCGGCAAAACCACGCTGATCACCAAGCTGATTCCGCGGCTGATCGCGCGCGGGGTGAAAGTCTCGACGCTCAAGCACGCTCATCACGGCTTTGATCTGGATCAGCCCGGCAAGGACTCTTTTTTCCATCGCGCGGCCGGCGCCACCGAAGTCATCATTTCATCGGCCAAGCGCTGGGCCATCCTGCATGAGCTGCGCGAGGAGCCCGAATGGGATCTGGGCGGCCTGGTGGCCAAGATGTCTCCCGTCGACCTGGTGCTGGTCGAAGGGTTCAAACGCGACGCCTTCCCGAAACTGGAAATCCATCGGGCAGCGAACGGCAAGCCGCTTATCCATCCCGATGATCCGCACATTGTCGCGATCGCCTCCGACATCGCGCTGCCGCAGGCAAAGGTCCCCGTGATTGACCTCAATGACATCGAGGCGATCGCCGCGCTGTTGCTGAAGCTTGCGGTGCCGGTCGGTGCGGCAGAAGCGACTGCAGCTGCAAGGAGCCGGTGATGGCACAGCTCACCGACGATTGCTTTGCTTTTTCGGGGCCCCTGTTGCGGCTCGACGACATGGAACGGCTGATCGCGGATCGGATCGAGCCAGTTCGCGAGTCCGAGCGCGTTCCGTTGCATGGAGCGCGAGGCCGCGTCGTCGCCCACGATGTCAAAGCGCCAGTCGATCTGCCGCCTTTCGACAATTCGGCCGTCGATGGGTACGCCGTGCGGCACGCCGATTTGCGTCCCGATGCCGAAACCACGCTCGCTGTTGTGGGTCGCCTGACTGCCGGCGCGGGCACTCAACTTGCGCTCAAACCGGGACAAACGATTCGCATTTTTACCGGCGCTGCCATGCCCAAAGGAGCGGACACCGTCTTCATGCAGGAAGACGTCACAGTTACCGACGGACAAGTGACAGTGCCTAAGGGACTAAAGCTCGGCGCCAACCGTCGTCTCGCGGGTGAAGACGTGCCAGCCGGCGCCGTGGTGTTCCCGGTCGGAACGGTGCTAGAGGCCCAGCACATTGCGCTCGCTGCCGCGCTCGGGATGACCGACATCACTGTGCGCCGGCGGTTGAAAGTTGCGGTGTTTTCGACCGGCGACGAAGTTGTGGAGCCCGGCTCGAAACGAGGCGAGGCTGCGATCTATGATTCCAATCGCTTTCTGCTTACGGAGTTGCTGGAGCGGCTCGGCGTGACCGTTACGGATCTCGGGATTCTCGCCGACGATCCGGAAAGATTGTCGCTCACGTTGCGCGAATCAGCGAACGCCCACGATCTCATCGTGACCACGGGCGGGGTATCAACCGGCGAGGCTGACTATGTGCGCAGCGCGGTCGAGGGCATTGGTAAACTTGTATTCTGGCGTGTCGCCATCAAGCCGGGCCGACCTGTTGCGCTTGGCGTGATCCCCGCGGCATCCGGACACAGCGCAGCATTCGTCGGGTTGCCCGGCAACCCGGTTGCGGTCTTCGTCACATTCGTGCGCGTGGTGAAGCCGCTGTTGCGCCGGCTTTCGGGTGCGCGCCCAGACCGGCTCATGCCATTGCCCGTGCGAGTGGCTTTTGCCCACAAGAAAAAGAAGGATCGCCGCGAATATGTCCGCGTGGCGCTCAAGCGTGCCGCCGACGGCGAAATCGAGGCGGTCAAGCATCCGCAGGACGGCGCCGGAATTCTCACCTCGTTGACTGAAACAGATGGCTTGCTGGAATTCCCGGAGGACGTGACCACAATCGAGCCGGGGGCCCGCGCCGGTTTTCTCTCCTACGCCGCGCTAGTCGGCTAGGAGCATCAGACGCCGAGGCGCACGCCGCTTGTGGTATAGGCCTTATCCACCGGCTCCTGAATGCTGTTGAGCGCCACGCCGCCAATTATGGCGATCACAAGTGCCGCCACGCAGGCCATGATGAATGACTTCATGGAAATTAGCTCCTCCCCCAGACCGATTAGCTTTTGACTATGGCAAATATGAATGCGCTGCGAGTGAGGTCAAGAACCTAAGTGT
>JBKPLN010000212.1:0-7948 GCA_046731635.1 Pseudomonadota bacterium
GTCTCCACCCGAGGCCATCCGTCGTGCCGCCTTGCTCCGGTTCCGACCGATCATGATGACTACAATGGCGGCGATGTTGGGTGGCGTGCCTTTGATGCTGGGCCAAGGGACAGGCTCGGAGATTCGACAGCCGCTAGGCTATGCGATGGTTGGCGGCCTGCTTGTCAGTCAGGCATTGACGCTATTCACAACACCGGTGGTTTATCTCTATCTGGATCGACTATCTGCGTGGCTCAGGGGAGGGCGCCACGCGCAGCGCGAAAAAGGCAGTCTGGACCGTCCGAGCGGCAGGCAGATTCATCCAACCAGCGAAGCCGCGGAGTAACACTCACCCTGTCTTCGTCAAGATGGACTCGTAGCGGTCCCCGGCTACCAATTTTCGACCTCCCGCCATCACAAGCGCGTCAGGCCACAATTCCTCCCGGTTGCCCGGGCCAACATTGCGATGGAACAATCGCATGCCTAAATCGTATCTGTACCGATATCGACTGCCGAAGCCCTTTGTATAGTTAGGAGACCCTTCCATGGCGCGGACAGCAGCGTCGCCGGCCACACGCGGTGGGCCGGCGCAGAAGCCGAAGCGTTCCCTGGATGAGGCTCGAAAAACCTGGGTGCAGGCATTCCGCCGGGTGCGGGGCGAAACCGAAGCTCGCGCCGCACATCTATCGGCGGAAGACCAGATTGTTCAGTCAATGCCGGATGCCAGCCCGACGAAATGGCATCGCGCTCACGTCACCTGGTTCTTCGAACAGTTCTTGCTGGTTCCTTACGTTCCGAATTACTGGATTTTCGACGAACGGTTCCCTTTTCTTTTCAATTCCTACTATGTCGCCGCCGGCCCGCGTCATGCGCGGCCGCAGCGCGGGTTGATAACCCGGCCGAACGGCGAGGACGTTATCGCCTACCGCACCCATGTTGATGCAGCGGTGGAACGCCTGACGGCCGAGGTGTCTGCGGCAGATGCCGAGCGCGTGTTCGCGATAATCGAGATCGGGTTGCACCACGAGCAACAGCATCAGGAATTGATGATCACCGATATTCTGCACGCCTTTGCGCAAAATCCGACCGATCCGGCGTACGATCCGAAATGGCGTCCGCCGCGCGCGACGCAAGGCCCGCGTGGGTTTGTCGAGGTGCCCGCGGGAATTCACGCGATCGGTCATGACGGCGATGGCTTTTGTTTCGATAATGAGTTGCCCTTCCATGATGAGCTGATCCCGCGCGTCCGCATTGCAAGGCATCTGGTCACGAATGCCGAGTGGATCGAATTCATCGAAGCGGGCGGTTATCAGACTCCATCGCTTTGGCTCTCCGATGGCTGGGCGACGGTACAGGCGGAAGGCTGGCAGGCACCCGGCTACTGGCGCGAAAAGGACGGCACCTGGCATTCGATGACGCTTGCCGGTCTCAAGCCGGTTGATCCTGCATTATCCGTTCACCATATCAGCTACTACGAGGCCGATGCCTTCGCCCGTTTTGCGGGAAGGCATCTGCCGAGCGAAGCGGAGTGGGAGATTGCGGCGCGCGCCAATGCGATGGCGGATGCTTTCGGTATTGCCTGGCAATGGACCCGCAGCGCCTATCTGCCATATCCGGGCTATCGGGCAGCTGAAGGCGCGCTCGGAGAATACAACGGCAAGTTCATGGTCAACCAAATGGTTCTGCGTGGCTCATCGCTTGCGACCCCTGACGGTCATGACCGCGTGAGCTACCGGAATTTCTTTTACCCGGCGGCGCGTTGGCAGTTCAATGGCCTGCGGCTAGCCGAGTTCGTATGAGGGCGTCATGGTTGCAGCAGTCGTAGCACGAAAGCGGTTCCAACAGCGTGCCGAGGTCTCGGAGTTTGAAACCGATGTGCTCGAGGGATTGAACGCAATTCCCAAGCATGTGCCGGCGAAATATTTCTACGATGCAGCCGGCTCCCGACTGTTCGAGCGCATTACCGAACTTCCCGAGTATTACCCGACTCGCTGCGAAATGCGGATTCTGCGCCGACATGCTGCCGACATCGCCAACATGATTCCGTCCGGTGCAGCATTGGTGGAATTCGGCAGCGGCTCCAGCAGGAAAGCGCGGATTTTGCTGAAAACGGCGGCGACGAAGCTGGCCGCCTATGTGCCGGTCGATATCTGCGGAGAAATGATCGAGCAGGAAGCGGCGGAACTGCGAACCGATTTTCCGCAGGTGAAGATTCTGCCGGTTACCGCCGATATTTGTAAGCCATTCAACCTGCCCGCAGAGGCCAAGGCTGCTCCGGCGCGCATCGGGTTTTTCCCGGGATCGACCATTGGCAATTTCGAGCCGCACGAGGCTTCGGGTTTCCTGCGAAACGCTGCCAATATTCTGGGACGCGGCGCCATGCTCATTATCGGCGTTGATCTCATCAAATCGGCCGATATCCTCCACGGCGCCTATAACGATGCCGAAGGCGTCACAGCGCAGTTCAACCTCAACCTGTTGACGCGAATTAACCGCGAGCTTGGCGGCACGTTCCCGCTCGACACGTTCGAGCATCATGCCTTTTACAACCGCGAGCGTCATCGGGTTGAAATGCATCTCGCCAGCCTCAAGCGGCAAAAAGTGAAGGTCGCAGGGGACACAATCGATTTCCGCGCCGGGGAAACGATTCATACCGAGAACAGCTACAAGTACAGCATCGAGTCGCTCTCGGCGCTCGCGCGGGGCGTGGGCTGGCTGCCGGTCGCGGCCTGGATGGACTCGCGCAAGTATTTCTCACTCCAGGCGTTCAAACTCGCCGTGTGACTTGCTCGACTTGCTTGGCCTGCGCTAAGCGTTGCAGCCGGCCATTCTCGGGGGCCGGACGCACTCACCAAGCAAGGCAGGGCTCATGAAGATCGTCGGTTTTGAATCCAATGGCGCGCGCCTGGGCATGATCGATGGCGATGATGTCGTCGATTTACAGATTGCCGATGTAAATATGCCCAACGATCTCGGCGAACTGTTGCGCAGGAGCAATGGCGATCTCAAACGCGTCGCCGACGTTGCCAGGAAGGCGCCTGGTTCGGCTCGCCGGCCGCTAAGCGGACTGACATACGCATTGCCAGTCGCGCGGCCCGGAAAAATCATTTGCCTTGGGTTGAACTATCTCGAGCACGTCAAGGAAGGTCCGCAACGCGACAACATTCCGAAATTTCCTTCAATTTTTTTCCGCGTGATCACGTCCATGGTTCCGCATCTGCAGCCGATTGTGCGTCCGAAAGAATCGATCCAACTCGACTACGAAGCTGAGATGGTGGCAATCGTCGGCAAGCGCGCGAAGCATCTCACCATGGCCAACGCGATCGACTGCATTGCCGGCTACTCCTGCGCGAACGAAGGCTCAGTGCGTGAATTCCAGCGCCATACCACGCAATGGGGGATGGGCAAGAATTTTGATCGCACGGGCGGCTTCGGCCCCTGGATGGTCACGGCGGACGAACTCCCGCCGGGCGGCAAGGGCTTGAAAATCATGAGCCGCCTGAACGGCAACACCATGCAATCCGATAACACCGAGAACATGATGTTTCCACTTGCCGAAACACTGGTCTATCTCACCAAGGGCATGACCCTGGAGCCGGGCGATGTGATCCTTACGGGCACGCCATCCGGCGTGGGTCACGCGCGCAAGCCCGAACCGGTCTGGATGAAGGCAGGCGATACCTGCGAGATCGAAATCGAAGGCATCGGCGTATTGCGCAATCCGATTGCGGATGAAAAGGCCTGATCTCGGCCGCTTGACAATCGGTCCCCCGACCACGTTCCCTTATCGTGTCGTTCACACCGCAGGGCGGCCCGGACAGTGGCGGGCCAAAAAAGGGGAACGTCGATGATCGCACGTGTCACAGTTGTCATTTTCAGCATTGCCGTGGCAGTTATGGCGCAGCTCATGCCCGCCGCTGCGCAGGATTGGCCATCGCGTCCGGTCCACATTCTGGTTGGCTTTGGTGCGGGAGGCGGAACGGATGTGGCCACCCGTATCCTGGCGGATGGTCTATCGGAAGCGCTCGGCCAGCAGTTCACCGTCGAAAATCGGCCGGGGGCAGGCGGAACGATAGCGGGCGGAGCGGCCGCCAGGGCGCCCAAGGACGGCTACAACCTTCTCGCAATCAGCATGGGCCACGCGGTCTCCGCGGTCACGGTGAAACAGGTGCCCTATGATCCGATCAGCGACTTCGCACCGGTCGGCATTTTCACCAATTCCGCCTTCGTCGTGGCCGTTGCAAAAAATTCGCCGGCGACCGACATCAAGAGCCTTGTCGAATTCATCAACAAACAGCCGGGCAAATTGAACTATTCAACCGTAGGGCTAGGCTCGACGCAGCATCTAATTGCCGAGCATTTGCGCCAACGCACATCAATGAACGCGCAGCCGGTTTCCTACCGCACGTCGGGCGAAGTGGTCAGCGCATTGCTTCGTGGCGATGCCGCTTTCGCTGTCGAGCTCTATCATTCGATTCGCGGTCAGGTCGACTCAGGTGACTTGCGTCTCATCGCCGTTGCCACGCCGAACCGTTGGCCGGGACTTGAGAATGTTCCCACACTGGCGGAGAGCGGCGTTCCTGGGATCGCCTACCTGGGCTGGTATGGACTTGTCTTTCCGGCCGGCACGCCACAGCCGGTCGTCGACAAGCTTCATAAGACGATGAAAGAGGTGCTCGCCAAAGACGCGGTTAAAAAGCGGCTCGAGAGCGCGGGCGCGGTTGCGAACCTGTCGTCGCCTGCCGAATTTCGCAAGGTCATCGAGTCCGACATCAAGGACTTTCAGGAAGTCGCCAAGACCGCCGGGCTCGAAGCTAAATAGTCGTCGGCAGTGTCATCAGATGCAGGACTGATGGACTTTGATTGGAAGGGCTGGTCATGGCTGAAAGTGACAAATTCAACGTGCTTGTGATCTGTGGGTCGTTGCGCAAGCGCTCGTACAATGCGGCCTTGGCCCGCGCCTTGCCGGACCTGGCGCCGCCTGAAATGAAGTTCGTCACTGCTCCGCCGTTTGAAACGTTGCCGCTCTATAATGCCGATATCCAGGAGGCCTCGGGCTTCCCTGGGCCGGCGGAAGATCTCGCGACCGCGATCCGCGCTGCCGACGCGGTTCTGTTCGTGTCACCCGAATACAACTGGTCGATGCCGGGTGGATTGAAAAACGCAATCGACTGGATATCGCGCATGAAGGAGCAGCCGTTCGAGGGCAAGCCAGTCGCGATCCAGTCCTGCTCGCAAGGGCCTCTCGGCGGTGCGCGCATGCAATATCATTGGCGCATGTCGATGCTCTTCCTGAAAGCCTTCATCTTCGGCACGCCCGAAGTGTTTGTGGGAAATTCCGCGAGCAAGTTCGACAAGGAGACGCTGGCGCTGACCGACCAGGGCACGAAAGATGCGGTCAAGGCGCAGCTCGCCGCGTTTGCGAAGTTTATCGCGAAGATGAAACGATAACGTTCGCTTGCGCGGGAATGAACGGGGTAAACTCTACCCCGCCGCCTGTGCCCGCTTCGGAAAAAGCTGCGGCCGCAGCTTCGGATGGCATCCCATCATCTTGGGCGCGTAGGGCGTCTCGGCGCCCAGCTCCTCGGCCGCGTGCCAGGCCCAGCGCGGATCCCACATTGCTCCACGCGCGAGGCAAATCAGGTCCGCCTTGCCGGAGGCGACAATGTCCTCCGCCTGCTGATAACCCGCGATCAGGCCGACGGTCATCGTGGTGATTCCGCTCTCCTTCTTCACCTTCTCGGCAAAAGGCGCCTGATAGCCGGGGCCGAGCGGGATCTTCTGCCGCGGATCAAGCCCGCCACTGGATACGTCCATGTAGTCCATGCCGCGTTTCTTGAGCTCCTTCGCCAGGATCACTGTTTCCTCCGGCGTCCAGCCACCATCCACCCAGTCGGTCGCGGAGACGCGCATCCCGAGCGGCTTGTGTTCCGGCCATACGGCACGCACCGATTCGTACATCTCGATTGCAAAACGCATGCGGTTTTCCAGCGATCCGCCGTATTCGTCGATGCGCTGGTTCGAGAGCGGCGACAGGAACTGATGTGCCAGATAGCCGTGAGCGCCATGCAATTCGATTACGTCGTAACCAATGCGATCGACGCGCTTGGCGGCCTCCGCGAATTCGCGCAGGCACCGCTTGATGTCCTCCTTGGTCATTGCGTGCGGGACCGTCCAGCCCGTGTCGTAAGGGATCGCCGACGGCGCCTCCGGCGTCCAGCCGCCTTCTTCCTTGGTCAGGATAGGCTTCCCACCGGCTGCCGGCGGCGTGGTAGGGCCCTTACGGCCGGCGTGCGCGAGCTGTACGCCCAGTTTCGCAACGCCATATTGGCGGCAAAAATCATGCACGCGCTTGAGCGCCTTCTCGTTGTCGTCCGACCACATGCCGGCGCACTTTGGCGAGATGCGGCCCTGCGGGTTGACGTTGGTCATCTCGCACATCACCAGCCCGGCGCAGCCGAGCGACATATTGCCGAGATGCATCAGGTGCCAATCGTTGGCCGAGCCGTTATCGGAATTGTATTGGCACATTGGCGAGACAACGACCCGGTTGGGCAGGGTCAGACCGCGCATGGTGATAGGTGAGAACAGAACGCTAGCCATTGGGAGGACTTCCTTTCAGTACAAAAATTCAAATGCCGGCACGGTAGGCGTGAATGGCGACCACCAGACAGCAGATCGCCCAGAATATGCAATACTCAACGCCACCGATCACCCAGATCCAGCTTTTTGTGACCTTGTAAGTTGCAGCGGCCGCCACCAGCAAGTGGATAAAGGCGATGAACGCGACAAACGGCAGATAAATGCCGAAGAACAACCCGATGCAGAGGACGGTCTCGATCGCTCCCGCTATGTACATCCAGGTTGCCGGTGGCTTGAAGCCTGCCTTGACGAAAAATTCGAGCGTCGCCGGCACCGTGATCTTCGCGATGATGTGGGGAATGAAGAACACCGCGCATGCAATGCGCAGGATGTTGAAACCGTCGAGCAGGTTGAATTTATCAGCCAGCGACATTTGGTTCCCCCCGGGTGGTTTTGTCGAAAATTGCACTTCTTGGCGCGTGAGCCAACCTCGCTACGTGTTGCTATCGTTTGCGCCCCTTGAGCCAGGCTTCCCCCTGGGAATAAAGAGCGTCCAGGTCGGTGCCGTCGAGGCCCGGCATGTCGCGTTTGACTTTGTAACCGATTTTCGTCTGCAAGTAGGCGAGGTGGCGATAGCCCTCCCGAAACTGGGCCAACAGGCTCTCATCGAGCTTCAGGTTTGCCGATGGATCGACCGGATCGAGCCGGTCCTTCTCGTAGGCGAGACGGCGCAACACGATGCCCCATTTGCCTCTGCGCTTCTCAAGGAAATCGTAGAAGCGGCCGGTGCACACGACGTCGCATACGACCCCCTCAACCTGGGCTCGTTGCGAGATCGTCATCTTGGTCTGCGCGATTGCCCGCTTGCCTTTGATGTCGATGCTCATGCCTCCCAGCATGTGCATGATGCGCACGCCGCGATCGTAACCTTCCTGGCTGACGCGGATGAACTCTTCGTATGAGCCCTGAAACCAGGTCGCCCACATCTGCCCCTCCTTGTGCCAGACCGTCCGGAAACGGTCCCACATGCGGGCATCACGCCAGAGCACCCAATTCTCGATCAGCGCCCGGATTGCCAGGCGGTCTGCCGTATCGCGCGCCATGAGAAACTCCCCCGTCTGGCCGGGCTTGTCACCCGCAAGTCGGGTCTAGCCGACTTGCGGCCACTCTATAAGAAGCAGCGCAACTCCGGCAGGCCGCAGTTGCGCGTGCCATCCACGTCTTTATGGTGGCGATCTTGCAAGACGTGGATGCCCGCGACAAGCGCGGGCATGACGGATTGCTTGGAGTAGCAGTCATGCCGAGGCTTGCCGGTAAAGCCGCAATTGTGACGGGCGGCGCAAAGGGAATTGGCCGGCACTATTCGCAGGCCCTCGCTGCTGAAGGC
>JBKPLN010000213.1:0-2236 GCA_046731635.1 Pseudomonadota bacterium
GTCTATGATCATCTCGAAAAAGTCGTCGATCGCTTCGATGACGTAGCCAACGTCATGCACGGCATTGTTATTGAGCACGTTTAGAGTTTGCTGACGATGGATGTTCTTCTGTCATTGCCGATCCTGATCGGACTGATCGTGGTTGCGCTCGCCTTTGATTTCCTCAACGGCCTTCATGATGCGGCGAATTCGATTGCCACGATTGTCTCTACCCGCGTGCTGCGACCACACTACGCGGTCGGATGGGCCGCATTTTTCAATTTCATCGCATTTCTTTTCTTTGGCTTGCATGTGGCCAATACGCTTGGCACCGGCATTATCGCTCCCACAGTGGTCGACCCGGGCGTGATTTTCGGCGCAGTGATGGGCGCCATCATCTGGAACCTGATCACCTGGGGCCTGGGAATCCCTTCGAGCAGCTCGCACGCGCTCGTCGGCGGCCTCGTTGGCGCCGGTATTGCCAAGGCGGGTCCTGGCGCGATCGTCTGGCACGGTCTCGTGCCGACCGCCCTCGCCATTGTCGGCTCGCCGTTGGTCGGATTTCTTCTGGCGTTGCTGATGGTCCTGGCGCTGTCCTGGATATTCGTGCGCTCCGCGCCTTTCGCCGTGGATCGCACATTTCAGCATCTGCAATTCGTTTCCGCTTCGCTCTATTCGCTCGGTCACGGCGGAAACGATGCACAAAAAACCATGGGCATCATCGCGGTGTTGTTGTACTCGCAGGGCCATCTCGGCGCCGAGTTTTACGTCCCGTTCTGGGTTGTCATCACCTGCCAGATCGCGATGGCCCTGGGAACGCTGGTTGGTGGATGGCGTATCGTGAAGACAATGGGCTCCAAGATCACGCGTCTCACGCCGATGCAGGGTTTCTGCGCGGAAACCGGAGGCGCGGCGACGCTTTTCGCCGCCACCTGGCTTGGCATTCCTGTATCGACCACGCACACGATCACCGGGTCGATTATTGGGGTGGGCGCGGCGCGGAGGGTTTCTTCGGTGCGCTGGAGTGTCGCAAACAATATTGTGGTCGCTTGGATTATTACGATCCCGGCGTCGGCCGCGATTGCCGCAATATCCTACGGACTCACAAGATTCTTTGGCTGATCAGGAGGCGACCGCGATAGCCTTGGGTTATGTGGGGACATTTGCCATGCGACGGCAATGTCCGCTTTCCCCCGAAAGCGGACATGTGCGGTGCAGCTGGGATGTCCGCTTTGGGCCAAAAGCGGACATTCATGGGGTTCGCGATCCATTGACGGAACGTTTTAGTCTTCGACAGGAACTATGTCGCATTCCAAGCATTGTTAAGCTCATGTTTTCGGCTCTCTTTGGTTGGTTTGCCGATGACGACCGCGCGTCTGGAAAGATATTTTTGTTGCCCATGCTGACCGCTAACCGACTGCGCAAAGTCCTGAGTTACGTCCCTGCAACCGGGATATTTCGGTGGAAGGTAAGCGTTAGCACTCGCGCTCCCGTTGGCACTATCGCTGGGGCAAAAAATGTGAGGGGTTACCGTCAAATTCGCATCGATGGTCGGCCTTATTCGGCAAGTCGCCTTGCTTGGCTCTATATGACCGGCAAGTGGCCGAACTCCGATATCAGCTATATCAACGGTAAGCCGTCTGACACGAGATGGGCAAACCTTCGGGAAGCGAAATCGTCGCCAAATCGCAATCGCCCTAAGAGGGAATAGGAAATCAGGTCTCGTTACGTTAATTGCGTGGAGGCTGAGAGACAGTTGCGCTTTCGCCTGACCTTGGAGGCGAAAGATGCGATTCGACAATTGTATTCACGCATCACTAGAAATGACTAACGGTCGCCCGCTTTGCCCGCGGTGTAGAGCACCCCTGTGGAGCGTTCGTGTCCAACTTGAGGACACTGCCGACGATAAGCGAATGTTCCAATGTCCGCGTTGCGAGCATTCACACTGGAGTTTCAATCAGCAGCCAAGTGCAATGCTCTCCGGCATAGCCAACGCGCACCGTTCGCCAACAATCAACAATCCAAAAATAAAGGGTTAGGCGATCCAAATTCGCTGGCCCCGCGTTTTTAGTCCACAGTGCAGTACTTTATTGATTTTCTTGTAATCCCTCGAAGGAGGATGGCGCAGCTTCCCCGGCCCCGTTGAGTAGTTTCGCTTTTATCATCAAGAGGTGCGCGGCATCTATCGCCTCATCCAAATGACTACACTTATAGCTATCAACGCCGAGTCGAAGATCTAGATCATAGAGTTCTACCC
>JBKPLN010000214.1:0-7937 GCA_046731635.1 Pseudomonadota bacterium
GTGGAAATCACCGCCCATAGCACACCAACCGACGTGCTAGGCCAGCCGACCAAGCGGGGAAGCAGAGAGACCATGACCCAGTAGGTGATGCGATCGCCATGTCGATGGCATACGCGACCTCCCATGCTGAGAGTTTTGAGAGCTTCATGCGCCACACGATTGAGTCTCAGCGACGGCGGATGGTTCAAAAGCAGACATTTGAAGCTGCGAGTGGCATGTCCGCTACGTGCCAATAGCGAACATTCTGCCACCCATTCGATGACCTCATCGGCACTCGCCAGCAGCGTGGGCAGCACGGATAGGCCGAGGGTCTTGCCCGTTTTAAATTGATGAGCCAGTCAGCTGACCGTGCTTAACTGCCATTTGGCCACGTATGAACAGCTTTCTACCCATATCGCCTGGGAATTATTTACTGACGCTTGTCGCGGCATCCAATATCACATCCAACACTTCATTCGGTTTGGAGAGCATCGTCGGATTACGACACGCTTTTTGAGATCGCGGACAAGCGTCTCTACGAAGCGAAAGCGGCAGGCCGTAACCGCGTGGTCGGTCCCGAAAAGTCCGTGCGCCTGATTCAGGCCCGCTAGATCCGCCCCTTGAAGTCAGCCCGCAACGCGGGCGAAGCTGACGCAAAACCCCTCAACTTGCAGGGTGACTGCCATGCGTTATGAGCTCTTTTACTGGCCGGAAATCCAGGGCCGCGGCGAATTTGTGCGGCTTGCGCTTGAAGACGCGGGCGCGAGCTACGAAGACGTGGCGCGCAAATCGGGCGGCGTGAACCGCATGATGGCGATGATGAACGGCGTGCGCGACAAGCGCCCGCCATTTGCCCCGCCGTTCCTCAAGGCAGGCAAGCTGGTCATCGCGCAAGTCGCCAACATCCTGTTTTTTCTCGGTCCGCGGCTGAAGCTTGCTCCCCGCGACGAGGCAGGTCGTCTGTGGCTGAATCAGCTGCAGCTCACCGTGACCGACTTCGTGAAGGAAATCCACGATACCCATCATCCCGTCGGTTCAGGCCTCTACTACGAAGATCAGAAGCCGGAAGCCAGGCGATACGCCGAGAATTTTCTTGATGAACGAGTCCCGAAATATCTGGGCTACTTTGAAATGCTGCTGAAAAAGAGCGGCGGCCCCTTTTTGCTCGGCCGCAAGACGACTTACATCGATCTGTCGGTCTTTCAGCTGATCGAAGGGATGCGTTATGCGTTTCCGCGCGCGACGAAGGACATTGAAAGAAAAGTTCCGGGCCTTGTCGAGGTGCGTGACAAGATTGCGGCGAGACCGCGCATCAAGGCTTATCTTGCATCGCCTCGCCGCATCGCTTTCAACGAGATGGGAATATTCCGGCACTATCCGGAGCTTGACCGCTAGGGTGGCGAGCGGGAGGCGCTAACCCTGCGCGGACAGCGTCTTTCCGCCCGCGGTTACCGACTTTGCCGATACGAGCGTAAAGGCAATCACGCAGGGGTCGGTGCCTTTATTGATCCAGTTGTGAATTGTTCCGCGCTGTACGAGCACGTCGCCGGCTTTCAGGTGGACGATCGTGCCGTCAAGGTCCATGTCGATTTCACCCGACATCACCACCGCGTAATCGATCGAGTCGGTGCGATGATTGCGCGGCGCGACGCCAGGTCCGAAGCTGACGATGCGGAAAACGGTCCCGTCGGGGATCGTGGTGCCGATCTTCTTGTCCGAAGGATCAACGTCGCCGTCATTGCTGACCGGGAAGCCCTCGGTGGACCAGATCACGCTGTAGAGCGCGCCCGGACGCTGTGCCGCGACGTTCTTGACCGTCTCATCGACCAGGACCTTGGCGCGCCCCTGACCGTCATGACCGGTCACAACGCGGCGGATGTTCAGGCTCATAGGCGTTTCCTTTTCATGCAATTAGCGGCGGCGGACCATACGCTTGCGTGCCAGCAACGCCCGGCGTTTTTTCAGGACGCGCGCTTCCCGTTGTTTGCGCGCCCGGCGCCGCCGGCATCGCGCGCATTTGCAGCGGGAGCGTCCGATTACGTACTTGAGGTAATCGTTGCCGTAATCATACGTGATTTCCTCTTCAGGCTTGATGTTGCGCAGCGCCCGGATGAACACACGACGCCCATAGGTGTAGGACTCCGCGTTGGGATTGCACGAATGGTTGGCGTAGCGCGCGATATTGCTTCGTGGACTTCCATCAATGGTGACGCGGGGATTGATTTCATAGAGGTACCGGTTGCCCCGACGTTCGAGGCGCACGGCTTCCTCCGCGTCAACGCGTGGCCCTTTGTATTCGGTGATTTTTTCACGTTTCTTGATCGGCCGAATGGCAAAGAGGCCGAAGCCAGTAAAAGAACGGCCGATACGGAATGATCTGCGGGGCATTGCGGGAGCGGACGGACAACGGGAGAGGGATGTTGCGGATGGCAGATCAGCCGCCGCAGGTCAATTGCCGCCTTTCCTAAACGAAGGCAATGTCTCAACTGTCCTATGAAAATAGGACAACCCGATCGCAGACACCTTCGGCGAAGGACTGCGTCCTAGTGCAGCAGCCGGCCAGCCCAGCCGAGGAAAGAAGAGAATTGGTCCGGATAGACGACAAAATAAAGAACGAGCGCTACCGGGGCCAACATGAACATCAAGTCTCGCATGGGGCATTCCCTGCGCTGACATGTTGAGTCCGAACGCAATTTTATCGCAACGACTCCCCGTGCGGCGTCAATAACGCCAGTATCAATAAAATCTGCTGACCACAGAAAATCGATTTGTAGATAACTGGAACCATCGCTGTCCCGCTGGTAATTAGATGCCAGTTAGTGCTCGGCTAAAATCCGTAGATCATGATGGCGATGAAGAAGGCGACGAAACCCATCCATTTGACCAGCGCCGGCAAGCAGGCCAGCAGGGTGGCCAGGCTAAGCCGCTTCTCCTTCAACGCGAGCAGTGCCGCCGCCACCGCGGTCACGGGAGCAACAACGTAAAGAAAAACCTCCGCGAGAGTGCCAATGTCGAGCCCGAGCGTAACGCGCGGAGGACGATTGAGGGCAGGCTATCAAGCACCCAAGCGACCAACGTCATCGCAGCCAATGCCTGGATGGCATAACGGATGTTGCCTGACGCGGCGAAGATCAGCGCGGCGCCCGCGAGCAATGGCGCCAGCGCAAGGTTGATGCTTGTCAGGGCTTGCGCAAAACGCAGCAGCGTCGTGTCGTGATGATAGTCGGTAAAGACATTCTGCACGCCGGAAAGCGCGTCGAGAAATTCGAGCGCAGCGACAAGAACAAGGAGCAGGCGCAGCCAGCGATCTGACGGCGCGGTGTCCTTGTCGGCGAACGTGCTCATCAAGCCCCCGGTCCGGCGCGACTATACGCCCAACCATGGCTGGCGTCCGCAGCATACTGGTATAAGGTCCAGCGGAAAGGAGAGAACGATTGCATGGAGGCTCGAACAACTGAGCGCTGGCCTGCGCTGCCCTATGCGGCGTGGAAAGAAACTCGGGATACGCTGCACTTGTGGACGCAGGTTGTCGGCAAGGTCAGGCTCACCCTGACACCCTGGCTCAATCACTCCTGGCATGTGGCGCTTTATGTGACCGCGCGCGGGCTGACGACATCTCCAATTCCGTGGCGCGGCAGCAGCTTTCAGATCGATTTCGATTTCATCGACCACGTGCTGTGGGTGAGGACGAGCGAGGGGCATTTCCGTCAACTGATGCTCAGACCCATGAGTGTCGCCGAATTCTACGAAGACCTGATGATCGCGCTGCGCGAGCTCGGCATAGATATCACCATCATGACCATGCCGTGCGAGATCGCGGACTGCACCCCGTTCGAGCAGGACACCGTGCATGCGTCCTACGATGCCGAATACGTCAATCGCTTCTGGCGCGTTTTGCTTTCGGCAAGCGAGGTTTTCGCGCGCTTCCGAACCGCTTTCCTTGGTAAAGCAAGCCCCGTTCATTTTTTCTGGGGTAGTTTTGATCTCGCGGTCACGCGCTTTTCAGGAAGGCCGGCGCCGCGGCATCCAGGCGGCGTGCCGCATCTATCAGATGCGGTCGCGCAGGAGGCTTATTCGCACGAGGTCTCGAGCGCCGGCTTCTGGCCGGGCGGGGGCGGGCCCATCGATTACGCTGCGTTCTATTCCTACGCCTATCCTGCGCCGGAGGGGTTCGGCGCAGCTCGCGTGCTGCCGAAGGAGGCGTTTTTCAGCACGGAGCTGGGCGAGTTTCTGTTGCCCTACGACGCCGTCCGAACTGCAGGCGATCCGGACGCGGCGCTGATGGACTTCCTGCAGAGCACCTACGCGGCGGCTGCGGATCTGGCCAAATGGGATCGGACAACGCTCGAGTGCGCGCTGGGCGAACCTGGGAAAGTAAGGCCGGTCTGATCTCGGTACTTATTTCGTATTCGGCTATTTCTCGTCGTGTCCGCGCAAGGCGTGCTTCAGTTGCTGTCCTCTACCGTCACCAAGCCGACCTGGTTGGTCAGGCTGTTGGCGGTGACCGGATTGCCAGCCGACGTCACATCCATGTTGCGGACGATGTCCCCGCCGCCCGGTATCGCCCAGCTCTGGAATTTTTCGGTTGCAGGATCGAAGCGCACGATAGTGTTCGGCTTGGCGGCGGACTCGTTGTACCAGACCGCGCCTTTGGCGAAGACGATGCCATAGGGTTCCGACTTGGGACCGCTCGGCGATTCCCATTCCTTTACGTTGCCGGTCTTGAGATCCAGTCGCCCTAGCATGCCGCGCGGAAAATCCGTATACCAGATGGTGTCGTCGTCGGAGAAGGCAAGGCGCCGCGGCCGCGAGGCAGCGTTCGGCAACGCGTACTCCTTGATCGCCATGGTCTGCGGGTCGATGCTGGCGATCTTCGGCGCGCCGAACTCGACGAAATAGGGCACGCCTTTTGAATTGATCATCAGGCCATACGGGCGCGATTTCTCCGTCGGCGACGCGACGAGCTTGATGTCGCCGCTCGTCGGATCGAGTCGGCCGACCATATTGGCGTTCTGCACCGTGAACCAGACGATGCCGTCCGGCGCTATGTTGATCGTGTGCGGGTCCTTCGCCGACTTGTCGGGAATGGGATATTCGGTCGTGATGCCGGTCTTGGGATCGAGCTTTCCGATCAGGCCGAGATTGTTGCCGGTGAACCAGATGTTGCCGTCTTTGTCTTCAGCCAGCCCATGCGGGCCGGTGTACGGCGATTTCAAATTGTATTCTCGAATCGCGCCGGTTTTCGGGTCGATGCGGCCAAGCTTGTTGGCGAGCTGACCGGTCCACCATATCGAGCCGTCCTTCGCCGCGAGCGGATCATGCGGGCGCGAGCCTTGCGTCGGCACATCCCACAAATCGATGCGCGCCTTGACCGGACCCGACAGGATCACCGCCGACGGGCGGGCGCGCTCCGGAAAATTCTTCATCAGGTATTCAGTCATCGCCGGCCATTCTTCCGGCGCCACCGGGGTATCGAAGTTCTGCATCATGCGCACGACCGTGAGCCAGCCCTTCGGCGTATAGCCGACCCGAACGCGATTGATGTCATGGCAGCCGCCGCAGGCCTCGGTGAAGCGCTGCTTCATCGGACCTTCCGGCCATTCCTTCGCCGTGTATTGGGCCTGCGCGGACGCAGTTGATGCGATCAGTGCCAGCGCGAGCAGGGCGCAACCAGCAGGAGGCCTTGCTCTAAGTTTGATCGGCATGGGACTGTCCTCCCTGGAAACACCTTCAATCTTTTCCCGGTGTGCGCGCAGCTTGGCGCAAAATGATGGCACCAGCTATCCGCAATCAGAAACTGGCTATTGTCCGGAATCTTTCGAGTTTCGTGGCACTTGTCCCTCCAAGAGGGTGCTTTCCATCGGCATAAACCGGCGCTATGACCGCTGCTGAACGAGCTATCTGCCGGAGCTTTCCATGAACGCGCCTGCCGAGGTCGGCCCGCCCTACAAACACACGCCGCTGTTTCCGCTTGGGCCGGACAAGACGCCCTATCGCAAGCTCGATATCGGCGGCGTCAAGGTCGAGAGGGTGATGGGCAGGGATATGCTGGTTATCGGGCGCGAGGCGCTGCGCGCGCTCAGCGAGGCGGCGTTCATCGATATCAATCATCTGCTGCGGCCCGCGCACCTCAAGCAACTGCGCAAGATTCTCGACGACCCCGAGGCGAGCGATAACGACAAGTTCGTCGCCTACGATTTCCTGAAGAACGCGAACATCGCGGCCGGCGGCGTGCTGCCGATGTGCCAGGACACCGGGACTGCCATCATCATGGGCAAGAAGGGCCGCATGGTGTTCACCGCGGGCGACGACGAAGCCGCTCTCGCGGAGGGTGCGCGCGATGCGTATCTCAAGCGCAATTTGCGCTATTCGCAGCTCGCGCCGATCTCGATGTTCGAGGAAAAGAACACCAGGTCGAACATGCCGGCGCAGGTCGAGATCTATGCCGAAGGCGAGGATGCCTACAAGCTCTTGTTCATCGCGAAGGGTGGCGGTTCGGCCAACAAGGCGTTCCTCTTCCAGGCGACCCCCTCGATCCTGACCCATGACCGCATGCTGGGCTTTCTGAAGGAGAAGGTGCTCACGCTCGGCACGGCTGCGTGCCCGCCCTACCACCTTGCGATCGTCATCGGCGGCACTTCGGCCGAGCTGACCATGAAGACGGTCAAGCTCGCGTCGACCAAATATCTCGACGAATTGCCGACCAAGGGCAGCGAAGACGGCCACGCTTTCCGCGATCTCGAGATGGAAACGGAAGTTTTGAAGATGACGCAATCCACCGGCGTCGGCGCGCAGTTCGGCGGCAAATATTTCTGCCACGATGTGCGCGTGATCCGCCTGCCGCGGCACGGCGCGTCATTGCCAATCGGGCTCGGTGTTTCCTGCGCCGCCGACCGGCAGGCGCTCGGCAAGATCACGCGCGAAGGCGTATTCCTCGAGGAACTCGAGCATCATCCGGCGCAATATCTGCCCGAGATCGACCAGGAAAAACTGGGCGGGCAAGTCATAAAGGTCGACCTGCGCAGACCGATGAAGGACATACTCGCGCAGCTTTCGAAATATCCGGTGAAGACGCGCCTCTCGCTGACAGGCCCGATGATCGTTGCACGCGACCTCGCGCATTCGAAATTGCGCGAAAGGCTCGAAGGAGGGAAGGGCCTGCCCGACTATTTCAAGAACCATCCGGTCTACTACGCCGGCCCGGCGAAGACTCCCGCGGGCTACGCGTCAGGCTCGTTCGGCCCGACCACTGCCGGTCGAATGGATTCCTACATCGAGCAATTCCAGGCCGCCGGCGGCTCCATGATATCGCTCGCCAAGGGCAATCGCTCGGCGCAGGTGCGCGAAGCCTGCAAGAAGTACGGTGGATTCTATCTCGCCTCGATCGGCGGAAGCGCGGCCAAGCTCGCCGAACACTGCATCGAGAAAGTCGACGTGCACGAATATCCCGAGCTCGGGATGGAGGCGATCTGGAAGATCGAGGTCGAGAACTTTCCCGCGTTCATTGTGATCGACGACAAGGGCAATGACTTCTTTAAGGAATTGAATCTGGGGTGACGCGTTTACTCACGCCTCAACACGTCGGGCGTCGGCATGTGTCACGCCGTTGCCGCCACTACAATCATCAGCAGCGAGATGCCGAGATATTTCGCCGTCTGCTCCACGTCAGGAAGTTGCTCGGCGAAGCCGATCAGCCAGAGCACGCTGGCAACAGCAATGAGTGAATATTTCACCGCCGGGATTGCGGTGTACTTCCGCAAGAACCTCATAACACCACTCCACTAGCGCGCCCCGTCCCGGCAGTACGCACTACTGCAATGCAATGTAGCCTATTGCATCGCAAAATAGCAAATCCGAGTGGAAGACCGATGCAAACGGATAACGCCGAGCCATCGTCTGGTTTCCCCCACGATGCAAAAAAAGCAGCATGCCAACTATCGCGGTGCCGTCGGTACCGA
>JBKPLN010000215.1:0-2683 GCA_046731635.1 Pseudomonadota bacterium
GAAGTCGTGCGGAGCCGCCTGATGCGTCTCAGCGAGTTCGACGCTGCTGTCGCAAACAGGCTCTTTGCCGACATGCGGTCGGAAGCAGAGGGAATCGTCCGCCGCGGCGCGCCCGATGCCAAGCTGACCGAACTGCGCTCGGCATTCATGCGCTATCGCGGGCAGGGGCACGAAATCGGCGTGCAGCTGCCGGTGCGCGAATTCACGGCGGGCGATCAATCGCTCCTGACAGAGTTGTTCGAAGCCGCGTATCGCCGGCTCTACAGTCGCTCTATTCCGGGTGTTGAAATTGAAATTCTGAGCTGGGTGCTGACGCTGAGCGCGCCGTCCGAAGGCGAGCTTGCCAAGCCGCTGCCCGTCAAAGCGGGCACACCAAAGCCGCGCGGGCACCGACAGGTGTTCGATCCAAACCGCGGTGAATTTCTGCCGGTGCCGATCTTCTGGCGGCCCGACCTTGAGCCGGGCACGGAGTTGAAAGGTCCCGCCGTCATTGCTGAGGACGAAACGTCGACTGTCGTCAGTCCGCTGTTCGATGCGCGCATCGACAGGTTCGGTTATATTGAGCTCGCTCGTCGGGAACCTTGAATCATGATTGACCGTCCCAACACCGCGCTCGGCCAGATTCATACGCAAATCATGTGGAGCCGGCTGATTGCAGTGGTCGAGGAGCAGGCGCAGACCATGCTGAGAACGGCGTTCAGCACGTCGGTGCGAGAGGCCGGAGATCTTTCGGCAGGTGTGTTCGATCGCCGTGGGCGCATGCTGGCGCAGGCGGTCACCGGTACGCCGGGTCATGTGAATTCGATGGCCAATGCGGTGAAGCATTTTCTCGATGTCTATCCGCTCGCAACGATGAAGCCGGGCGATCATTTCATCACCAACGATCCCTGGCTGACGTCCGGCCACCTTCATGACATCACGGTGGTCACGCCGAGCTTTTACCAGGGCGAAGCCGTCGGTTTGTTTGCCAACACGATTCACGTCGTGGATATCGGCGGTCTCGGTATGGGACCCGACGGACGGCAGGTGTTTGAAGAGGGATTGTCCATTCCGATCATGCCGCTCGCGCGCGAGGGGCGGATGAATGAAGATCTGCTCCGCATGGTTCGCGCCAATGTGCGGGAGCCATTGCAGGTTGAGGGCGACATCTATGCATGTGCGGCATCCAACGATGAGGGCATCCGCCGCCTGATCGAAATGATGGACGAGTTCGAGATCAGCAATCTCGACCGGCTCGGTGACACGATCGTTGAAACCTCACGAGAGGCGACACTTGCGCGCATCCGTGCCCTGCCAAAGGGCACCTTTCGCAATCAGCTGACGATGGACGGTTATGAAAAGCCGCTCGTGTTGAATGCAGCAATGACGATTTCCGACGAAGGAATACATGTTGATTTCGACGGAACGTCGCCGGCGTCGGGTTACGGAATCAATGTCGTCTACAACTACTGCCTCGCTTACACAGCTTTTGGCGTCAAATGCCTGGTGGCGCCAGATGTTCCGAACAATGCCGGTTCGCTCGCTCCTATTACCGTGAACGCTCCCGAGGGCTGCGTCCTCAACGTGAATCGGCCATGGCCGGTGGCGGCGCGTCACACGGTCGGTCACATGTTGCCCGATGCCGTGTTCGGCTGTCTGCACCAGGTCATGGCCGGCGGCGTTCCGGCCGAAGGCGCATCGTCGCTGTGGAATCCGCAAATCTTCGGGGGCGGCTCATTAGTCGATGAGATCGAAAAGGGCGTCGATGCAAACGCGCTGCCCGCATTCAGCACCGTGATCTTCCACTGCGGCGGTGCCGGCGCGCGTCCGGGCAAAGACGGACTCAGCGCGACCGCGTTTCCGTCAGGCGTGCGCACAATTCCAGTCGAGGCTACCGAAAGCGTGGCTCCCGTTGTGTTCTATCGCCGCGAATTTCGTGAGGGCTCCGGTGGTCCGGGTAAGTTTCGTGGCGGACTTGGGCAGGTCATCGAGCTCGGCGGAGCAGGTGCTGCGCCAATCGCACTCCTTTGCAATTTTGAGCGCGTCCGCAACGCCGCACGAGGCCGCGAGCGGGGCAAGCCGGGCGCAAATGGCTCGGTCACGCTCCGTTCCGGCAAGCCGATCCGCCCAAAGGGTCGTCAGACAGTGCCAGCACGCGATGCAATCTGCCTCGGCTTGCCAGGGGGCGGTGGCTTCGGCGACCCGCGCACGCGTGACCCTCAACATGTGCTCGACGATTTCCTCGATGGCCTGATAACTGCGGACGAGGCGCGACGTGACTACGGGGTCGCCATAGATGGGCAGGGACGCCTCGATCTTGCCGAAACCGAGCATTTGAGATCGTCCTGATCTTCCAGGGCAACGATCAACGGATTGGCGAGAAGGATGCGGGCAGATAGATGTCTGTTTGCTGCACCGCAAGCTGGTCGGGCCCGCCAGGCGGTGGCCAAACTCCTTCATCCATCGCTTTAGCTCGCAGGCGTCCGCGCTCTTCAAGCGATTTGTACGGCCAGATATGTGTAAAGCGCGTCACAGCGCCGGTGACGGAGCTCATGGCCGTAAGCAATGGAGAAATCTTGTTTCTTGCGGGAACGGCCTTGCGCCATAGCGCGATGGTCGGTTCCAGGCCGCCCGTCTTGAGAATATAGCTGCGCACTTCAAAAAACGGTCCGTATGTCCCAGGCTGCATTGGTGGCAAAAAATC
>JBKPLN010000216.1:0-3029 GCA_046731635.1 Pseudomonadota bacterium
GTCACCGGCGACATCCGAGGTCTTGGACGCGACTTCGCGCACCATCTGTGCGCCCATGTTCTCGAACTTATCCGCCAGCTCGATCTCCTTCGCGACCGTGACACCGTCCTTGGTGATGCGCGGAGCGCCGAACGACTTATCGAGCACGACGTTGCGGCCCTTTGGGCCGAGGGTGATCTTCACTGCATTGTTGAGGATGTCGATGCCGCGCAGCATGCGGTCGCGGGCCTCGACAGAAAATTTGACGTCTTTAGCAGCCATTGTTTGTGTTCCTCTGATTAGATTTCAGACCGGCCCTTAGGCGGCCTTCTTTTTGGCGGCAGCGCCGCCTTCGATCACGCCCATGACGTCGGATTCCTTCATGATGAGGAGATCCTGACCGTCGATCTTCACTTCGGTGCCGGACCATTTGCCGAACAGCACGGTGTCGCCGACCTTGAGGTCGATCGGGATCAGCTTGCCGCTTTCGTCGCGGCCGCCAGGGCCGACAGCGATGATCTCGCCTTGCGACGGTTTCTCTTTCGCAGTGTCCGGAATGATGATGCCGCCGGCAGTTTTTTCTTCGGCATCGATGCGCTTGACGACGACGCGGTCGTGAAGCGGACGAAACTTCATGGCAGTCCTCCTAAATTTTGAATTTGTGTGGGTCCCTGCTGGCTCGCAGCCAGGCGCGTTTTCGCGCGGGAGGCCTTTAGCACTCATCGCGATCGAGTGCCAATAATTTCTGAAATGCCCGTAGAATCAATCATTATGACATTTCAAGGAACCGCGTCGCTGCGCGAGGATTTACGCCAGGTGGCTTCGCCGCCGGCGCGGTGGGCAGCTGCGCAAGATCGCTGGAAAGCAATCTTCGAATCTAGAAACGGTGGTGCGATGGTTTCGGAAGATTTTCGCAAACAGGCTCTTGGTTACGGCCTGACGACCGCGCACATTCTGTATCGGCGGCCTGACCATCGCTGGCTGCTCCAGTCCTATGTCTGGCAGAACTACGATCTATTCCCACAATTTCCTGAGCTCCGCCGCTTCCTAGCCTTCTGGCAGAACAAGCTCGAGGGGCCCCTGCATTCGGTGCGCGTGGCACATTGCAAGCTGATCAAGCCAGCGGAGTTCAAGGCAGTCGACGGGGAATTCCGGCTGCATTAGTGATAGCGAGATAAGCCCTGCACCGCACGCATTCTCGCAAAAACGTTCAGCCAGCATCTTGAAGATCATCACGGTAAGCGCGGACGCTGTGGCTTCCACATTCGGTACAGATTAACCGCCGGATGAACTTGGCTATCGGCGTGTCGGGGCTGAGCCCAAAAGCTTTCAACCGCTCCTCAGCAATTGAGGAGCAATGTCCGCAACTCAAGCACTCAACAACAATACGCTTCATGTCCGGTATGTGGGCACGAACGACCTCGAGACAATGGGCCAGTCCTTAGCTCCGACCTTTCGCAGTGCATGTCCGCTTTACAATTGCAGTGCACCAGCGCATGTCCGCTTTGGGCCAATAGCGGACATGGCCAACTTTAAGCCTTACGAATGCAAAGAAGTCAGCGCGTAGATCATCGGTGTAATGAAGCGGGGTTTCTGGTTTCTCGGGCCGTTCTTTACAGTGCCGACGGACTGGCCATCTTCCTATCGAGCTTCACGGCCTTTAAATTGAAGCTTCCGCCTTTCTGCAGCGGCGGGAACTCAAGGAGGGTCTGTTCGGCTTTCGCGATTTCCTGCGAGGAGACGAAGCGCCAGAGCTGGAAGGCCACTAATCTTTCGCGAAGAGCGATTGCCGGTGGCAGTGCGCTCGAACGGCCAGTCGACCTTGACCGTGCCGCCGGATCAACTTCGGATTAAGGTTCTGCCGGATCAGGCTTGGGAATGTGGCCTATGAATGTTCCGACTGCGAATATCGCCGCGGATGCGCCGGTTCTGCTGAGAGAGCGTGAGAACGATGTCGCCATGCTTGTCCTCAACCGGCCGGATGCGCGCAATAGCTTGTCGGAAGCGATGTTGATTGCGTTGTCCGGCGCCCTGGGAGACATCGCAGCCGATCGGACTATTCGCGCAGTCGTGCTAGCTGCCAACGGACCCGCGTTCTGCGCCGGGCATGACCTCAAGGAACTCACCAGTCGCCGCAGCGATGCGGACGGCGGACGAGCCTATTTCCATCACATCATGACGACGTGCAGCGACATGATGCAGCAAATCGTGAACCTGCCCCAGCCGATCATCGCCGCCGTGCAGGGTATGGCCACCGCCGCCGGTTGTCAGCTGGTCGCAAGCTGCGATCTCGCCGTCGCCTCCCGCCAGGCAAGATTCGCGACGCCCGGAGTCGACATAGGGCTGTTCTGCTCAACGCCGATGGTCGCGCTGTCGCGCAATGTGTCCCGTAAGCATGCCATGGAAATGTTACTGACGGGCGACGCCGCGTCCGCCGAGGATGCGTATCGCATAGGCCTGATCAACCACGTCGTTGATGCCGGAGCCGAACGCGAGGAAGCGCTCGCCTTCGCGCGCAAGATCGCCAAAAAATCCAGTCACATCGTCAAAATCGGCAAAGAGTGCTTCTATCGGCAGGCAGAAATGAACCTGGCCGACGCCTACCGGTATGCTTCGGAAGTCATGGTCGAGAACCTGATGGCGCGCGACGCTGAAGAAGGATTGAAGGCTTTCATCGACAAGCGCGAGCCAAAATGGGAAGACCGCTGAGCAGTGTTCATCGGTCGCACTGCTTTTATAAAACTTAACCCCGATTGAAGCGTTTCGCTCCGCCGAAGTTGCTTGCGCATTACTTCCGCTTTACCCCTGAAAGCGGACATGTGCGGTGCAGCTAGCAACGTCGAACGGGGCAAATAGCGCTCAGGCTTCGGTAGGCCTTGCAACACCGCGATTGACCAGCGCCACGCCGCCAGCACAGATCACCATCCCAAGGATCGAAATCGAGTCCAGCCGCTCATCGAAAAGGATGTAAGCGAAGAAGGCGGTCACGACCGGCACCAGATAGAACAGGCTTGCGAACCCGGTCGCCGCGGAACGGCGAATGAGCCAAT
>JBKPLN010000217.1:0-2435 GCA_046731635.1 Pseudomonadota bacterium
GCTCAGGCGAGGCGGAGTGTCATTCACGCCAGTGCTTGTGGCTGCTTGCGCTGCAGTAAAGACCGAACCCAACGAAAGCACGGCAACTGCTGCAATTAAGATGCTCAAGGTGCGCATTAAATTCCTCCCAGTGTTCAGAACGCTCAATCGCTCAATCAACGCCGAATGTCAGTCGCAGTTCCCCTGCTTTGCCCGCATAATGTCCGCTTTGGCCAATAGAGGACATCTTGCAATGCGACAGTCATATACGCTTTACCCCCGAAAGCGAACATTTGCAGCGCAGCAGTTTATGTTTGCTATGGGCCAATAGCGGACATGTTCATGGTCAGATATTTTAGTGCGTCTCAAGCTGCCGAAACAGATTGTACCGGTCGTATTCAACCCAGTCTTCCGCGAGCTTGTCGCGTTCAAATCGGCCGATGATGATCACGGTCCACTTCGCCTTGCGGCCCGTTGCGGGAATTCCCTCCCACTCCTTACGCTGGGTGGCATCCCAAGTCCCTCGCCACACGCCTTTGTCGGCGGTGCAGAAAAGGTCATTCAAAGTGTAGGCGGCGTCGGGAAAGGCGTCGAAGAACTTGGCCATCGCCTCTTTCCAGGCTTCCCGCCCATGCAGGCCCCGGTCACCCAGCCAATGCGAGACGAGATTTTCAGTCATATATTTGTCGAGTGATTGCAGATTGTGACGGTTGAACACGTCCTCAAGATACGCACGAACCCATGCATCGCGCTGATCTACGGGCATCAGGAAATCTCCTTTTTGCGCAACGGCCCATCTCTGCTTTGGGCCAATAGCGCACATCACGTCATCGCGGGCGACAACCAATGTCCAATTTGGGTCATTAGCGGACATTTGCACTGCAATAGGCCATGTCCGCTTTACCCCCGAAAGCGACATCAAATGCGACATCTGAATGTCTTCTAAGGACCAGAAGCGGACATCCAGATGGTGCATTACCCCCCACATAAATTATCGAGGGCGTCCAGGGTTGAACTAATCTCCTGACCGACTTCGGATTGTGGGTCGATGTCCTGAAGTCCGTCGACCAACGCGGCATATTCGGGACCCAGTTTTTTTCCCAATTCGTACATTCTGTTAAACAGCGCATCGAATTTCCGGGAATCCCCCGTTTCGTTGGCCTGCTCCATCTGGTGACCGAGCCTGGCCATCTGGCAATAAACTCGGGTCTTGGCTTTGTCGCCGCTGATGATTTTGAAAACCTTTTGCGCGTCCGCCGTGGTCACCTTCGATGGGGCAGGCGTTTGAGCCTGCACATATGGCGCAGTGGCAATCACAAAAGTTGTAAGGATGACCCTTAGGTGAGCGCTCTGCCAACTCCGATAGTGATCCGCGATCCAAAAAAAGTCACAAAATGCAAAAAGATTTCGTTTGCGCGAGAGGGGGGACGTGAGCATGTGGAGCACGCTTTTTGCGCTTAGTTTTTTGATTGCCGTCGCTTTAAGCGTAGCGCTATTCGTCTCAATCTGTGACCGACCTACTGTCAAAACGTCCAAGACAAAATTGTGGCTACCGGGCACGAATAAACCGTCTCGCCGGTAAATTAGAACCAGCGAAACGTCAGACATCGAACTTTGATTCAAAACCGATCTGCGCTGGCGGCCGTGAAACGATAGTCGATGCGGATGTTACGGCCCTCCGACCATCCGAGCCTTTCGAGCTCCTGTCGAAATTTCGCGACGCGCAGTATCTCTTCCGGATCGTCCTCGGCATAGGCCATCAGACTTCCGATTCGCCGTATGTGGTCGGGCTGCTGTGCACGTACAGTAAGCGGCCACGCAGCTGTCGCGCTACTCAAGCCTGTAATGAACTCGCGCCGTCGCATGTGTCAGGTTGTGGCGATGCAGCATTGGAACAATTTTAAGGAACGGGAATCAACCGACGCGCGTTTTCTTAGACCATCTCCTGTTTAATAGGAGATCAAAAATGGATAAACGCGACCAGGTACTTTTGGCCAAGCAACTGTGGGCAGTTAGCAGTCCTCCGCAGAATAGCGCACTAGTCGGCTTGATGATCGTCGCGGTATTTTTAGTCGGTATAGGCATCGGCGATATTCTGTCTAAATCAAAGCAAGCCAATACAGATTACGCAGCTATGGCTTCCAGAATAGCGGAAGTACCGCCATGATCCGTGTATTCGTAGAAACACCCAAGGGGCGCGACAGCGCCGGCTTCACCGTGCCCGAAAGCGCCGGGCCGACGACGTGTAGATGGTGCTACGCGGTCGGGGTTGGTCGCCGTTCGCGCTACGCCTCGACCTTGAGCAACAGGCGTGGATCGCCCTTGATTTGGACTGGCGGCGCGCGGCTTGTTTTTCTCGGTGTCGAACAACTCGCCCGTTAGCGCGACGATATTTGTTGGCCAGCACGTTCATTGAATGCACAAATAGAAAAGAGCCGCGGCGACCAGTTTCACTC
>JBKPLN010000218.1:0-15318 GCA_046731635.1 Pseudomonadota bacterium
CAAGCCTGAGCAAATTTCGGGACTCGAAACCTGGGCCTTCGCGCTGGCGACCGCGTTGGTCGCGCTGATTGTAATCGGCGTCTTGCCTGCGTTGGTGAGGGGCATTTGATCATGACGACGACAACGACCTGGAATGAAGCAACTCCCGCGCGCGCCGACAATGTCGAGATTGCGCCGCGCATCAGCGAGGACTGGCTGTCGCTGATCATCGGGCTTTTCATTTTCGTGCTGGCGCTCGCGGGCATTGCCAATGTCGACCTGCTCGGCTGGCTCGTGACAACGTCGGCGTGGACCGATGTGAGCAAGGCCCTGGGCACCGTTTCCAAATCCTATGCCTGGATTGGCGGCTTCGGCGCTCTCGTCGCGACTTACCTTGCGCTGCTTGCCGTCTTAAGCGCGGCCGCTGTCGCGCTCAGGAGCGACGTCAAGAAATTTGCGCTCGCCTTCACCGCGGTGTTCTGGATCGCGTATGCGAGCTGGATCGCGGGGAATTTCGCAAATTTTGCCGCCGTGACGCCTGCTGATCTGCAGAAATTTGGCATCAGCTGGTCGCTCAGGCTGACCAACGAAGGCGCCTACATCTTCGCGCTGATCGTCGGCCTTGTCATTGCGAACGTGTTCCCGCGCTTCGCCGAGGCGATCAAGGACGCCGTGCGTCCCGAGCTCTACATCAAGATCGCGATCGTGATCCTCGGCGGATTCTTCGCTGTCACCGCGGCGGGCAAGCTCTCGCTCGCGAGCTCGCTGCTGCTGCGCGGGGTCGCCGCAATCATCGAGGCCTATCTGATCTATTGGGCGGTCGTCTATTTCGTCGCGCGCAAATGGTTCGGCTTCAACCGCGAATGGGCCGCGCCGCTCGCCTCCGGCATCTCGATCTGCGGCGTGTCGGCGGCAATCGCGACCGGAGGCGCCATCAGGGCGAGGCCGATGGTCCCGGTGCTGGTGTCATCCCTCGTCGTCGTTTTCGCGGTCGTTGAAGTGCTACTACTGCCGTTCCTGGCGCAGACGTTCCTGTCGCATGAGCCTCTCGTGGCCGGCGCCTGGATGGGCCTCGCCATCAAGACCGACGGCGCGGCAATCGCCGGCGGCGCCATCACCGAGTCCTTGATCCTCGCGCAGAACGCGGCCGAGGGCATCAGGTATCAGCCGGGCTGGATTCTCGGCACCGCCGCGACGATCAAGGTGTTCATCGACATCTTCATCGGCATCTGGGCCTTCGTGCTCGGCTACATCTGGACCAACCACATCAACCGAACCTCCGACAAGGCGAGCGCGTGGGAAATCTGGCAGCGCTTTCCGAAATTCGTCATCGGCTTCCTGGTGACGTTCGTTGTTGGGCTTTACCTCGCGCTGGCAACGCCCGCGAATATCGCCGCCAAAGTACCAGCAGCGATGACCGAGGCGAACACGCTGCGCGTCGTGTTCTTTATCCTGACCTTCTTCTCGATCGGCGTGCTCTCCAACTTCAAGAAGCTTTGGCAGGAAGGCATCGGACGGCTGGCGGCAGTCTACTTCGTGAGCCTGTTCGGCTTCGTGATCTGGGTCGGGTTGCTGATTTCGTGGCTGTTCTTCAGCGGCGTCAAACCGCCGCTGGCGAGCTGAGCGAAGGAGGACGTCATGTCGCAAATCAATATCGAGCGGGAATTTCGCAAGACGGAAGCCGAGCCGCTTCTGCCGGTTGAAAAACGACTGATCGGCTGGAGTCTCGGCATCGGCCTGGTCCTGCTGGTCGTTCTGGCAATCGTCAATCACCTGTTCCCGGCGTCGATCTGACGCCATGCAATACGGCGGCGCATTGGGCGCCGCCGGGAAATGAGAAGAAGAATGTCGCCGATTCCGAAGACCGCGCCCTTCGCCGAAGAGGAGATTGATCTCCTCAATCGCGTGGTCGGCACCGCAAGCCCGGTGCAGCGCGCCTGGCTTGACGGATTCCTGGCGGGGCTTGATGCCTCGGGTGCTGCGGTCATGCCGCATCCGGCGGCGCCGGCGCGTCCGGCCGAGCCGCTGACGATCATCTATGCAAGCGAATCCGGAAATTCCGAAAAGCTCGCCGGCGACCTCGCCAAGGCTGCGCGCAAGAACGGGTTGAAGCCGACGATTATCGATATGGCCGATCTGGAGCTGTCGGCGCTCGCGTCCGCGAAGCGCCTGGTGGTGATTGCCGCCACCTGGGGCGAAGGCGACCCGCCCGCGCGCGCGGTGCGAGCCTATAATGAGCTGATGGGCGAGGGGGCCCCGCGTCTCGAGGGTGTCGAATTCGGCGTGCTTGCGCTCGGCGACACTGCCTATGCGGAATTCTGCGCGATCGGCCGGAAAATCGATGAGCGGCTTGCTGCGCTCGGCGGCAAGCGCGTCGTTGACCGTGTCGACTGCGATCTCGACTTCGCCGAGCCGGCCGCGCGCTGGGTCAGCGACGCTGTGAAAGTCCTGACTCCGCCCAATGCCGGCGGACGGGTGATCGAAGTCGATTTCGGCGCCAAGCCGGCTGCTTCACCGACTACCGAGATCGTCGAGGCCGAGATCGTCGAACATGTGGATCTGAATTCCTCGCGATCCGACAAGGAGACGATCCATCTTGCGCTGAGCTTCGGAGGCGGCACCCCGGCTTATGAGCCCGGCGACTCGCTCGATCTCTACGCCGAGAACGACCCCGCCTATGTCGATGAGCTGCTGAAGATCGCCGGCCTGGCAAACGAAGAAAATTTGCGCGCCGACTTCATCAAGTCGCGCGATGTGACGACCCTGTCGCTCAAGACAGTCGAGACCTATGCCGCATCCACAGGCCACCAGTACGTCAAGGCGCTGCTCGCCGACGGCCAGGCCAAGGAATGGATCGCCGGGCGTCAGCTAATCGATTTGATCGCGACGTTCCCGATCGCGCTCGATGCCGAAAAGTTGCGCGCTCTGACGCGCCCGCTTGCGCCGCGCGCCTATTCCATTGCTTCGTCGCGCCGCGAGATCGGAGACGAGGCGCATCTGCTCATTTCCGCTGTTCGCTACGACAGCCACGGCCGCGCGCGAAAGGGCGTCGCCTCGAATTACGTCGCGGATCGGCTGAAGCGTGGCCAGCATGTGCGGGTCAAGCTCAAGCCCAACCGGCATTTCGCGCTGCCGGCGCCGGACGAGGACATCATCATGGTCGGTCCGGGCACGGGTGTGGCGCCATTCCGTGCCTTCGTGCAGGAACGCCGCGCAACCAAGGCATCCGGGCGCAGCTGGCTGTTCTTCGGCGATCGCAACTTCACCCACGACTTCCTCTACCAGCTCGATTGGCAGGATGCGCTCAAAGACGGCGTGCTGACGCGCATGGATGTTGCGTTCTCGCGCGATACGCCGGAGAAGGTGTATGTCCAGAACAAGCTTTGGCAGCAACGCGCGGAGCTGGTCGAGTGGCTGGACGGCGGCGCGTATTTCTATGTCTGCGGGGACGCCAAGGCGATGGCGAAAGACGTCCGCGCCGCGCTGGTGCGCGCCTATTCCGATGTGAAGGCGCTGTCGCCGGAAGCCGCCGAACAGGCGGTGGCAACGCTCGAGCGCGAAAAGCGCTACTTGCAGGATACGTATTGATCCTGCTTCGATTGGCCCGCCATGACCGATGAACTGTCGCGCAACGAGCGCATCAAGGAAGCAAGCGACTACCTGCGCGGTACGCTGGCCGAGGGCCTGCGCGAGGAAATCACCGGCGCGATCATCGAGGACGACGCGCAGCTGGTGAAATTTCACGGCATGTATTTGCAGGACGACCGCGACCTGCGCGCGGAGCGCACGCGAAAGAAGATGGAGAAGGCGTTCGCCTTCATGATCCGCGTGCGCATTCCGGGAGGCGTGCTGACGCCAAAGCAGTGGCTGGCGCTCGATGAAGTCGCTCGCCTGTACGGCAATGGCACGATGCGGCTAACGACGCGGCAGACCGTGCAGCTTCACGGCGTGATCAAGTCGAACCTGAAAGCGACGCTGAAAGCGATTGACAGCGTGCTGCTCAATTCGATCGCGGCTTGCGGCGATATCAATCGCAATGTCATGTGCAACGTTCTTCCCGAACAGTCGCGCGCGCATGCCGGGGCGCTCGAGATTGCGCGCGCCATTTCGGATCATCTCCTGCCGCGCACGCCGGCCTACCGCGAGATATGGCTCGACGGCGAGCGCATCGCCGGCGGCGAAGAAGAGGTGGTCGAGCCGATCTATGGCAAGACCTATCTGCCGCGCAAATTCAAGATCGTGGTTGCTGTGCCGCCATCGAACGACGTCGACATATTTGCGCACGACCTTGGATACATCGCAATCGAGGACAAGGCCGGGAATATTGCGGGCTGGAACGTCACGGTCGGCGGCGGAATGGGCATGACCCATGGCGAGGAGGATACCTATCCGCGCACTGCCGACGTCATGGGCTTTTGCGCGACCGCAGACGCCGTCAAGATCGCCGAAGCCGTGGTCACCGTACAGCGAGACTGGGGCGATCGCAAGAATCGCAAGCACGCGCGGTTGAAGTACACCATCGAGGACCGGGGCCTCGATGCTTTTCGTTCGGAGGTCGAGCGGCGGGCCGGCGTCAAGCTTGATCCGGCTCGACCTTTTGCATTTACCTCGACCGGGGACCGGTATGGCTGGAGCGAAGCGATCGAAGGTCGCGGGCATCTGACGCTGTTCGTGCAGAACGGACGCGTTCGTGACATGGCCGACGCCGCGCAACAGACTGCGCTGCGCACGATCGCGCAATTCCACGAAGGCGAGTTCAGGATCACGCCGAACCAGAACCTCGTCATCGCAAATGTGCCGACGAGCCAGCAAACTCAGATAGAACGCATCGCGCTCGAGGCGGGGCTGCTCGCACCATGGTCCGGATTGCGTCGAAATTCGATGGCGTGCGTGGCGCTGCCGACCTGCGGTCTCGCGCTTGCAGAGAGCGAGCGTTATCTGCCCGACTTGCTGAATGATCTTGATCAGCGGCTTGTGGCCCTGGGTCTCTCCGCCGATGACATCGTCATTCGCATGACCGGCTGCCCAAACGGTTGCGCGCGGCCATATCTCGCCGAGATCGGGTTGGTCGGCAAAGGACCGGGTCGCTACAACCTTTATATCGGCGCCGCCTTCGATGGTTCACGGCTCAACAAGCTCTATGCCGAAGACCTTGATCATGCCGGCATCATCGCGGCGCTCGAGCCGCTGTTTGCCGCCTATGCGGCTGAGCGGCAAAAAGGCGAGCGGTTCGGCGATTTCGTCATCCGCAGCGGGTTTGTCGCGGCGAGCGGCAACGGGCGCGAGTTCCATGCCAATACCGGCAAACAGTGCAAGTGATCCATCGGCTGCACCACCTAAAATCTGGTCATTTGCCGCAAATTGAGGCGGTCCCGCGCGGTTAACTCCCGGAAAAACAGCGGCTTATTCAGCCAATCCGACTGGAATGGGTCTTGCTTTAAGCAGGCCAGGGAACGCAATGGCCGCATACCGGGCGAATCCGAATGTCGGCAAGGACAAGAAATTTGGTTGCGACGCGTAAAGGCTCGGATTCCGCCGGCCCTGCTCAGTCAGGGGACCATCGTGACTCAGCCCTCAAGATCGCCATTGTCGACGAAAGCCCGGTACGTGCCGCCATTCTCGAAGACGGTCTGCGCGAGGCCGGATTCAGACAGGTCGAACGCATTGCGGAGACTCACAACCTGCTCGCGCGGATCTATGCCCTCGATCCGGACGTGATCCTGATCGATCTGGAGAATCCAAGCCGCGACGTGCTCGAACAGATGTTTCAAATGAGCCGGGCCGTGAAACGTCCGGTCGCCATGTTCGTCGATCAGAGCGACAGCGCCTCGATCCAGGCAGCGGTCGATGCGGGCGTCTCCGCCTACATCGTCGACGGGCTCAAGAAGGAACGTGTCACCAACATCCTCGATCTTTGCATTTCGCGGTTTAACGCGTTTGCCCGCCTGCAAGCCGAACTCGATCATGCCAAGGTAGCGCTCGAGGAACGCAAGATCATCGATCGAGCCAAGGGCGTGCTCATGCAGGCGAGAAAACTGAGCGAGGAGAAAGCTTACGCATTGCTGCGCACCACCGCCATGAACGAAAACAAGAAGATCGTGGAGATCGCCCAATCCGTGCTGACGGCAGCGGAGCTGCTCAAATGATCGAGAGGCTCCGGATCGGCTTTATCCCGCTGGTGGATGCCACGGTCCTCCTTGTCGCGGTCGATCAGGGCTTTGCCGCTGCCGAAGGGCTGACTGTTGAGCTGGTCCGCGAGGTGTCGTGGTCAAACGTGCGCGACAAGTTGAACATCGGTCTGTTCGATGCTGCGCACCTTTTGACCCCGGTCGCGATCGCTTCGAGCCTTGGCATCGGACACGTGCGGGTGCCCCTCGTTGTGCCCTTCAATCTCGGCATCAACGGGAATGCCATTACGGTGTCGCCGCGACTCTTCGCGATGCTGTCCAATGCGGCCGACGGTAACCTCAGCGATCCCAAAGTATCGGCGCGGGCGCTCGCTCGAGTCATTACGGAACGCAAAGCACGCGGCTTCGAGCCGCTCACCTTTGGGATGACGTTCCCGTTCTCCAATCACAATTATCAGCTTCGGTTTTGGATGGCAGTGGGAGGCGTAGATCCCGATGAGGATGTGCGCCTCGTGGTGCTGCCGCCGCCGTACATGGTGGAAAGCCTTGCCAGTGGACATGTCGACGCTTTCTGCGTCGGCGCGCCATGGAATTCGGTGGCCGTTGATCTGGGTGTCGGCAACATTCTGCACTTCGGCTGCGAGATCATGACCCGCGCCTCGGAAAAGGCATTGGCGTTGCGCGAGAGCTGGGCGGACGAGAATCCCGACGCGCTCGTCGCGCTCATTCGTGCCATGGCCCGCGCCAGCGAATTCGCAATAAGGGCAGACAATCGCACCAGCGTGGCGCACATCGTCGCCCAACGCCTCGGCATAGCTCCCGAGCTTGTGGTCCGTACCCTGACCGGCAAGCTCAAGACGATGCCCGACGGCAAAACGCGCAAATCCGATCGCTACATCGTTATCGGCGATGATGACGCGAACCGCCCCGATCCGGTTCAAGCTGCCTGGGCTTACGCGCAGATTGTGCGTTGGGGCCAAGCACCCTTGTCGGATGAGCTGCGCGTCAGGGCAGAACGTGTGTTTCGCCCTGATCTCTATGACGGCGCACTCGGGCTTGCCCCCACGCCAGCTCATGGTGGGAATATCGGCGCATTCGTTGGTCTTGAATTCGATGCCAGCAATCTCGACGGCTATCTATCGGCCTGGCGCAGCGGGCGCCCGCGACAGCCGCGGCTCACGATCGTTCGCTGATATTGCGTTGCACAAATATTCCGCAGTTTGCGACGGATCTGAGCAACGAATCGCTGACTGCAGCCTGAGCCCGCAATCCAAGTTTTAGGCTAAACATCTGATCTTACTCAATATTTTCGTCTTTCCTTGAGTTGGCACGCCACTTGAATTGAAGACAGTGAAGGGCGCGATCACTGCGCGTCTTCGGGTCCAATGACGGGCCGATTGCAACGCCGCCGTCCTGAGGAATGCGCAATGGAGCGCTTCAGGTTCGCGGCTTTTTTTGTGGGGTGACTGCAAGAGCGAGCGAAGAAACGGCGTGGCGGGTATCGACCGGGGCAACACGAACTGAAGGACGACGAAGACAATGACGATCAAGCAGGGAAGCAATCCGCGCGGTTTCAGCCGCCGTTCATTTCTCAAGGCGGGCGCAGAAACCGCTGCGCTGCTCGGCGCGGTCAATACTCAATTTCCATTCGGCGTTCATATCGCGGAGGCGGCAGGACCGGAGGTCACGAAAGCAACGCTGGGCTTCATCGCTCTCACCGATGCTGGACCCCTCTTCGCGGCAAAAGAGAAGGGCTTGTTCGCGAAATACGGTATGCCCGACGTCGAAGTCGCCAAGCAGGCGTCATGGGGCGCGACGCGCGACAACCTCGTGCTCGGCGGTGAGGCCAACGGCATCGACGGCGCGCACATTCTCACGCCGATGCCATATCTGATTTCCTCCGGCAAGGTCACTCAGAACAACGTGCCGACGCCGATGTACGTCCTCGCACGGCTGCAACTCGACGGGCAATGTATTTCGGTTGCAAAGGAATATGCCGACCTCAAGATCGGACTCGACACCAGACCTTTCAAGGAAGCCCTGGAGAAGAAAAAAGCGTCGGGCAAGCCGGTGAAGGCGGCGATGACTTTTCCTGGCGGCACGCACGACCTGTGGATTCGCTATTGGCTCGCCGCCGGCGGAATCGACCCGGACAAGGACATAGAAACCATCACGGTGCCGCCTCCGCAAATGGTGGCAAACATGAAGGTCGGCACCATGGACTGCTTCTGCGTTTGCGAGCCGTGGAATCTTCAGCTTGTCCATCAGAACATCGGCTACACCGCGATTACGACCGGCGAGCTTTGGAACAAGCATCCGGAAAAATCATTCGCGCTGCGCGCGGCCTGGGTGGACAAGAATCCAAATTCCGCGAAAGCGATGCTGATGGCTGTGATGGAGGCTCAGCAGTGGTGCGACAAGCCGGAAAACCGTCAAGAGCTCGCCGCCATCATGGCGAAACGGCAATGGATCAACGCGCCGATCGAAGACATCATCGACCGCACCAATGGCAAATTCGACTACGGCCTGCCAGGCAAGGTGGTCGAGAACTCTCCTCACATCATGAAGTATTGGAAGGACCATGCCTCCTATCCGTTCCAGAGCCACGAGCTCTGGTTCCTCACCGAAGACATCCGCTGGGGCAAGTTTGAACCGACCCTCGACACCCAGGCCCTGATCAAGAAGGTCAATCGCGAGGATATGTGGCGCGACGCCGCAAAAACGCTGGGCGTTGCGACCGCCGAGATTCCGGCGTCGACGTCGCGCGAGGTCGAAACATTCTTCGACGGCAAAGTTTTTGATCCTGCGAACCCGACTGCGTACCTGAAGAGCCTGAGCATCAAGCGTGCCGAAGTGTAAGGCCCATATCCGATGCCACGGAGAATCTGCGAAATGAACATTCCACTGAAGTCCGAAGTGATAGCGGCCGCGGCACCGCCCATCCAGGCGGCGGCCAGCGAACCGGTCGTCGTTGTGTTGCCTTCGAAACGTCTTGCCTTGAGGACGAAGCTGATCGATGCGGGCACGGCGACCGTCGCGCGCGTGGTGCCGCCGCTGATTGTCATTGCGGTGGTGATGGCGGTCTGGGAACTGGTCTGCCGCCAATCGGGGTCAACGCTGCCGCCGCCATCGCGATTGTTTCGCGATACGAGAGAGCTGATTTTTGACCCGTTCTTCGATCGCGGCGGCATTGACAAGGGCTTGTTCTGGCATCTTTCGGCTAGTCTTCAGCGCGTTGCGATGGGTTACGCGATGGCAGCAGTCGCCGGCGTGGCGCTCGGCACGCTTGTGGGCCAATCGATGTGGGCCATGCGCGGCCTCGATCCGATTTTCCAGGTGCTGCGCACCGTCCCGCCGCTTGCCTGGCTGCCATTATCGCTGGCCGCGTTCAGACAGGGGCAACCCGCGGCAATCTTTGTCATTTTCATCACCGCCATCTGGCCGATCATCATCAATACGGCGGTCGGCATTCGCAACATCCCGCAGGACTATCGCAACGTCGCCGCGGTGCTGCGACTCAATCCGTTCGAATTTTTCGTGAAGATCATGGTGCCGTCAGCCGCGCCTTACATCTTCACCGGCCTGCGCATCGGTATCGGTCTGTCCTGGCTGGCAATCGTCGCCGCCGAAATGCTTATCGGCGGTGTCGGCATCGGTTTCTTCATCTGGGATGCGTGGAATTCCTCCCACATCTCGGAAATCATTCTGGCCCTGATCTATGTCGGCCTGGTCGGGTTTGTGCTCGACAGAATGGTCGCCGGCGTCGCGTCGATTGTCACGCGCGGCACTGCCGCCAACTGAGGAGCACCGCATGATCCCACATTGCAAGGTCGATCACGTGGCGAAGACATTCAAGCGCGGCAATATCGAGTCGAACGTGCTTGAGGACATCACGCTCGACGTCGCGCAGGGCGAGTACGTTTCCATCATCGGTCATTCCGGTTGCGGGAAATCGACTCTGCTCAACATCGTTGCCGGCCTCGTGCCTGCCACACAGGGCGGCGTGCTGCTCGAAGGCCGCTTCGTCGACGAGCCAGGCCCCGACCGTGCGGTAGTCTTTCAGAACCACAGCCTGCTGCCCTGGCTGACCGTCTACGACAATGTCCGGCTCGCGGTGGACAAGGTTTTTTCGGGCGGCAAGTCGCGCGCCGAGCGGCACGAATGGACGATGCACAATCTCGGTCTCGTGCAGATGACGCATGCCAAGGACAAGAGACCGGCCGAGATCTCCGGCGGCATGAAGCAGCGGGTCGGCATTGCCAGGGCACTGGCGATGGAGCCCAAGGTTCTTCTCCTCGACGAACCCTTTGGGGCGCTCGACGCCCTGACGCGCGCTCATCTGCAGGATTCCGTGATGGCATTGCACCAGAAGCTCGGCAACACGGTGATGATGATCACTCACGACGTCGACGAGGCCGTGCTGCTCTCGGATCGCATCGTCATGATGACCAATGGCCCGGCGGCGCATATCGGCGAGATTCTCGATGTGCCGTTGCCGCGGCCGCGCAAGAGGTTGGAGCTGGCCGGAAACGCAACTTATCTCAAGTGCCGCCAGCGTGTTCTCGAATTCCTGTACGAGCGTCATCGCTTCATAGAAGCCGCGTGACGAGAAATTTCTTGCCCCGCAGTGCTGCGGGACAGCCGCAATGGCGCGACGTGTTCGGAAGCTTTCAGGCCCCGAGGGGAACGCTGATGGGCGAACCGCTGGTCATTATCGGTAACGGCATGGCCACCGTGCATCTGGTGGAGGAGCTTGCAAAGCGGGCGCTCGGCCGTTTTGCAGTTGCTGTGATCGGCGAAGAGCCGCGGCTTGCCTACAATCGCGTCCTGTTGTCGGCGGTGCTGGCGCAGGAAGTCTCGCGGTCCGACATCGAACTGCGCCCGGCGCGCTGGTGGCGTGAGCGTGGTGTGACCTTGCTCTATGGCCGGACGGCGACGGCAATTGATCCAACCATTCGGCGCGCACGGCTCGCGGATGGCGCGACTCTTCCATACGCAAGGCTTGTACTCGCCACCGGCTCACGCCCAATTCGGCTCGGCGTGCCGGGGATGGATTTGCCCGGTGTGATGACCTTCCGCGACCTTGGCGATGTCGGAGCGATTCAGGCGACGGCGGCCAGGCTTCCCAAGGTCGTTGTCATCGGCGGCGGCCTGCTCGGGCTGGAGGCCGCGTCTGGGCTGGCCAAGCTCGGATCCCAAGTCACCGTGATCCACTTGATGGATCGGCTGATGGAGCGTCAGCTCGATAGCCACGCTGCAGGCCTGCTGAAACGGACGCTCGAAGCGCGCGGCGTTACGGTGCTTTTGAACGCCGAAACAATCGCCATCCGCGGCAGAGATCGCGCACAGGCCGTGGCGCTCAAGGACGGGACGGAAATCGAAGCCGACCTCGTGGTGGTCGCTGCCGGCATTCGCCCCAATGTCGAACTCGCCTACAGCGCCGGTCTCGGCATCGATCGAGGCATTTTGGTCGACGACCATCTGCAGACAAGCAGGCCCGGCATCTACGCGATCGGGGAATGCGCCGAGCATCGCGGGATCTGCTACGGGTTGGTCGAGCCGGCGTACGAACAAGCGCGTGCTCTGGCAGCGCACCTCGCCGGCGAAAAGGCGCACTACCCGGGAAGCGTACTCGCCACCAATCTCAAAGTATCGGGAGTCGATGTCTTTTCCGCCGGCGATTTCCTCGGCGCGCCCGGCACCGAGCAACTCGTGCTCCTCGACCAAGGGCTCGGCACTTACAAGAAGCTCGTCGTTCATGACGCGCGGCTCGTCGGTGCCGTGTTGTTTGGCGATACGGCAGACGGGCTCTGGTATCTCGACCTTATCCGCTCGGGCGCCTCCATCGAGGCGATTCGCGACGACATGATGTTTGGCCGCGCGCTGGCCGAACGAGAGGCGGCGTGATGTCGAGCGATTTCACCCCCGACCAGAAGCGCTACCTTGAGGGATTTGCGTCTGGGCTGAATGCGGCGCGTGCGGCACGCGGCAGGACAGCAGCAGGCCCGGCCGGCGATGAGCCGACTGGTCCGGACGCCGTCCACATTCGCGCGCAGGACCGCGTACTGGCGAGCGGCGGCACGCTGGCGGATCAGGAAAAATTCAAACGCGAGCTCCATCCGTTCGATGCGTACGAACGGCTGAAAGAGCAGGCGCGCAAGAACGAAGCGCCCAAACCGGCCGACAATTTTCGCTGGCGATTTTACGGATTGTTTTACGTGGCGCCCGCGCAGACCTCTTACATGTGCCGGCTGCGCATTCCTAATGGCATCCTGACACATTGGCAGCTATCGGGTCTTGCCAACCTCGCCGAAAAATATGCGGGCGGCTATTCGCACGTGACAACGCGCGCAAACCTGCAGATGCGCGAGATCGAGCCGAAGAATGCGGTCGCGATGGTGGAAGCCATCCAGGACCTTGGCCTGTGCTCGCGGGGCTCGGGTGCCGACAACATCCGGAACGTGACAGGGACACCGACCGCGGGCATTGACCCGGATGAGCTCATCGACACACGGTCCTATGCTCGCGAGTGGCACTTCCACATCCTCAATGAGCGCGCGCTCTACGGATTGCCGCGAAAATTCAACGTTGGCTTCGATGGCGGCGGCCGCATCCCCGTGCTTGAGGACACCAACGACATCGGATTTCAGGCGGTAGGCGTGAAGCCCGGCTTCGGCGCGGAGCAGGGCGTATGGTTCCGTCTCGCGCTCGGTGGCATCACGGGTCACAAGGACTTTGCCCGCGATACCGGGGTGATCGTCGCACCGGAAGAAGCTACCCGGGTCGCCGATGCAATCGTGCGCGTCTACATCGAGCATGGCGACCGCACCGACCGCAACAAAGCTCGCCTCAAATATGTGCTCGACGCCTGGGGTCTGGAAAAATACATCGCACACGTCGAGGAAAAGCTGGGGCGCAAACTGACGAAGGTGCCTGCGGAAGCGATCATGCCGCGTCCCGTCTTCGATCGCAGCGCGCACATCGGCGTACATGCACAAAGGCAGCAGGGCCTCAACTGGATCGGCGTCGTGCTGCCCGTCGCGCGCCTGACGGCCGCGCAAATGCGGGGTCTTGCCGGGATCGCAAGCGAGTTCGGCGACGGCGATATTCGTCTCACGGTCTGGCAGAACCTGCTCATCTCGGGCGTGCCGGATGGCAACGTTGCCGCGGTTGAAGCGGCGATCGTCGCACTTGGTCTGACAACGAAGGCAAGCTCCATCCGTGCGGGTCTAGTCGCTTGCACGGGCAACGTCGGTTGCCGATTCTCGGCGTCCGATACCAAGCGGCACGCCGAAGAAATCGCGCAATGGTGCGAAAGCCGCGTCCATATGGATGGCCCGGTCAATATCCATCTTACCGGGTGCCATCATTCGTGCGCGCAACACTACATCGGCGATATCGGCCTTCTTGCCTGCAAGGTGGAGGAGGGCGAGGAGCAGATCGAAGGCTATCACGTATATGTGGGTGGCGGCTTTGGGCCGGACGCGGCGCTCGGCCGAGAGATCTATCGCGACGTCAAGGCGCAAGATGCGCCGCGCACCATTGAGCGGATGCTCAAAGGTTATCTCGCAAATCGCCTATCCCGCGAAGAGCCCTTTCTGGCTTTTTCGCGCCGGCACGAGATCGACGCTTTGAGAGAGACGTTCGATTCGGAGGCGGCCGAATGACGAAAAACTTGCCGCCACCGATTCCATCGCTTGTCCCCGAAACGGCGCCATTCTCCGAAGAACAGCGCGCCTGGCTCAATGGCTTCTTCGCCGGCCTGGTATCGCTCGATGGCTTTGGAATCACGCCGCTGTCGAGCGGGCAGGCCGCGGCCCTCATTGGTGGCGGCGCGTCGGCAAAAAGCAACGACGATGACGATGGTGGAGCGCCGTGGCACGACCAGACCTTGCCGATTTCCGAGCGCATGCAACTGGCGGAAGGCAGGCCGCTGCGCTGGCGCATGATGGCGGCAATGGCCCAGCAGGATTGCGGCCAGTGTGGCTACGACTGCAAGAACTACTCGGGCGCGATTTTTTCCGGGAAAGAGGAGCGGCTGAATCTTTGCGTGCCCGGCGGCAAGGAAACGGCCCGCCTGCTCAAGACGCTCTTTGAGGAGTTCAAAAGCGCGCCGGCTCCCGCAAAGACCCATGCAACGTCTGCTCCCTCGGTGGCAACAACAGCGCGACTAGGGTATTCGCGGGACAATCCTGTCGAAGCAACGCTTCTTTCGCGTACGAGACTGAATAGTCCAGGCTCCGAAAAAGAAACCTGGCATCTCGAATTCGACCTTTCCGCCTGCGGCCTCGATTATTCCGTGGGCGACGCGTTCGGGCTTTTCCCCGCCAACGACGCCGGCCTGGTCGAGGCGATCATCAAGACACTTGACGCACCGGGCGATTTTCCAATCGGTGGCCGCACGTTGCACGAAGTCCTCACCGACGGGGTTTCGCTCTCACCTGCGCCGGACATGCTGTTCCAGCTGTTCTCTTACATCACCGGCGGCGAGCGCCGGAAAAAGGCGAGAGCGCTGTCGACCGGCGAAGACCCGGACGGCGATGCGCAGGTCCTCGACGTGCTGGCTGCGATCGAGAAATTTCCCGGTATTCGTCCTGATCCGGAAGCATTCATCGAATCGCTCGACCCGCTGCAGCCGCGGCTCTATTCGATCTCATCCTCGCCCCGCGCTAATCCGGGTCGCGTCGCGCTCACGGTCGATGCGATGCGCTACGACATCGGCAACCGCACGCGGCTGGGCGTCGCGTCGACCTACCTCGCCGAGCGCTGCCCACCTGGCACGGCCCTGCGCGTCTACGTGCAGAAAGCTCACGCCTTCGGTCTGCCGCCTGATCCGGCCATACCCATCATCATGATCGGGCCCGGCACCGGCGTGGCGCCGTTTCGTGCTTTCCTGCAGGAGCGGCGCGCGACTGGGGCCACCGGCCGGAACTGGCTGTTCTTCGGTCATCAACGCTCCAATTGCGATTTCTTCTACGAAGAAGAATTCAAGGAGATGAAGGCGTCCGGCCTGTTGACGCGGCTCTCGCTGGCATGGTCACGGGACGGCAAAGAGAAAATCTACGTGCAGGATCGCATGCGCGAGGTCGGGCGCGACCTGTGGGCGTGGCTGGCGGATGGCGCACATATCTATGTCTGCGGTGACGCCAGGCGCATGGCCAAGGACGTCGAGATTGCCCTGGTCGATATTGTCGCGCAGCACGGTGTGCGC
>JBKPLN010000219.1:0-3302 GCA_046731635.1 Pseudomonadota bacterium
GCGCCCCACCCTCCGCGCCGATGTGATTGACGAGCACGATCTCGCCGCCGGGCCGGATCACGCGCACGAATTCATCGAGCGTGGCTTCGGGTTTTGGCACGGCGGTGATGACAAATTGCGCCACCACGACGTCAAACGAGCGATCGGGCAAAGCCATCCGCTCGGCATCCATTACCGCCAACGTTTCGACATTGCTTAGCCCGTGCTCGACGACACGCTCATGCGCCTTTCGCAACATCGGCTCGGACAGATCAATGCCGACCAGCCGGTTCTTCCTCGCATAGTCGGGGAGCGAAATGCCGGTGCCGACGCCCACTTCGAGTATGCGTCCGCCAGACCCGCATGCGTCCTCAGCCGCCACGATCGCAGCGCGTCGACCGGCTTCAAAGACTGCGCCGAACACAAGGTCGTATACCGGCGCCCAGCGCGCATAAGCGCGCTCAACGCTTGACTTGTCGATGTCGCCCCTCATGAAGGTCGAATTTAACCGCGCATCGCGGATGCCGCTACTGTCTCACCGGCACGTTGATAATCCGCCGCGGGAACGGCGCTCTTGATGAAGCCACCCCCAAGCACGCGCGCCTGACCGTCACCGGCGTCGTAGAACACGCACGCCTGGCCGGGCGATACGCCGTGTTCGCCATCCACCAGCTCGACTTCGCAGCCACCTGGTCCATGTCGGAGCCAGGCTCCCTGGGGCGCACGCGTCGAGCGGACTTTCACGAAGACCTCGCGGCGGTCATCCACCAGCGCTTCGTCAAGCGAGCCGTCACCAATCCAATTGACGTCGCGCAGCAGGATCCGGCTCATGCGCAGTGCCTCACGCGGACCGACCACGACCCGGCGACGCTGGGCGTCGAGCCGCACGACGTAAAGCGGCGCGCCGGTGGCAACGCCGAGACCGCGTCGCTGCCCAACAGTGAAATGAATGATGCCGGAATGTTCGCCAAGCACATTGCCTTCCAGATCCACGATGTCGCCGGCTTCCGCCGCGCCGGGTTTTAGACGCTCGATCATCTCGGCGTAGCGACCGGACGGCACAAAGCAGATGTCCTGGCTATCGTGCTTGTCGGCGACAGTCAGGCCGAAACGGCGGGCCAGCTCTCGCGTCTCCGTCTTGGTGCGCTCGCCGAGCGGGAAACGAAGAATCTCGAGCTGCTCGCGCGTCGTACCAAAAAGAAAATAGCTCTGGTCGCGCTCCTCCTCGCGCGCCCGATAAAGCGCGCGTCCCCCACCCGGCAAGCGCCGCGAAGCCACATAGTGGCCGGTCGCAAGGATCTCAGCGCCGAGCTCCCGGGCGGTGATCAGCAGGTCATGGAACTTGATCGACATATTGCAGTCGACGCAGGGAACCGGCGTTTCCCCGTGGATGTAGCTCTCGGCGAACCGGTCGATGACCGCTTCCTTGAAGCGGCTTTCGTAGTCAAGCACGTAGTGCGGAATGCCAATGCGCTCCGCGACGCTCCGCGCATCGTAAATATCCTGGCCCGCGCAGCACGCCCCCTTGCGATGCGTCGCAGCCCCATGGTCATAAAGCTGCAGCGTCACCCCGACCACGTCATAGCCCTCCGCCTTGAGCAAGGCGGCCGTGACCGACGAGTCGACGCCGCCAGACATGGCAACGACGACGCGAGTCTCTGCAGGCCTGCGGTCGAGATCGAGGCTGTTGGGCATGGCGTTTCTTACCATAAGTGGCGATGGACCAGCCTTGTTGCGAGGTCAAGAGCCGGCAGATTTTGCCGCCTGACTGTATCGTGCTGCCCGGTGCCGGGGGAGCCATAGTCCACAAAACCCTGAATGAACAGAGGAATCTGGCATCCCCAAGCTGGCCTGACGATTGCACCGGAACCTCCGGAGGTGCCACAGTGGTGCAAGTTGCGTCCGAGCCGACGATTCATGCTCAAAGCCACAATCTGCCGCGTCATCCGCGTTCGGCGGAAGCCGACCGTGCGCCATCGCCATTCGAGAGCTTGCTCGATGACAGCGCGCCAGCCGCGGACCGACCCGCGCCGCCGCCCGATGACAAGGCTTCGCGCGCCGACGACTGCCAATCCGTACGTGCCACAGACAAGAGTCGGGATACCAAAGGGCCACCTGCCCCCGACGACGATGTCGCGAGCACTGAGCGCGAGGCGAACGTTGACGAGATCCAATCGGACCAGAGTGCTGTCGAATGTAAAGTCGGCACGAATGCCAGGGTGATTCACTGCGCGCCGGCCAGCGACGACCACAAATCCGCGGAAGCCGACAAACCAGCCGAGAACAAGGAAACCGACACTCTTGTACTAGCGTCTTTACCGGTCGAGAGCGTCGAGACAAACATCAGAGTCGACGCGATTGCGGCCGTCACGACGCCAGCGCCGCAATTCGAGCACCGCCAAATCCCGCAACTGCCGGAACAGGCCGCGCCGGCCGCGCAAATCGCAACACAGTTGAAACCGCTTGACCCTGAACTGGTAAAAGACGTTGTCGGCAAGCAGCCCGCTGTTGAAAAGCAAGGCGAGACCGACAAGAAAGCGAGCGCAAACGAACAGCTCGAGACCGCTCAGACCAGCGATCAACCCGTCGACACGCCCGAAGCCACCCTTCAGGCATCACCCGCTGCCCAAGGTTCAGGCAAACCACAACACGCGACAGGCGACAGCGACGCCCGGCACCTCGCCCAGGCTCGCGGTGAAGGACCCGTCAGCGGTCCCTCTCACGATGACATGCCATCGCCTCCTGCCGACAACCTCGTTCCTCAACGAGGGCTTGCCGACACCTCGACGCCTCTCATGGCATCCACACAGACGCATGCGGCATCCAATGCAGCCAGGGCTGCCACGCCCGTCACGCAACCTGATCTGCAGCCGGCGGCTATTTCGGTCGCCGGACTTGCGATCGAAATCACAGGCAAGGCCCTCGCCGGCAAGAACCGGTTCGAAATTCGCCTCGACCCGCCCGAACTCGGGCGTATAGAGGTTCGGCTGGATGTCGATCGCGACGGCAACGTAACATCTCGTCTGACCGTCGAGCGCGTCGAGACGCTCGACCTGCTGCGGCGGGACGCCGCCGGTCTTGAGCGCGCCTTGCAGGATGCGGGGCTCAAGACCACCGACAATGGACTCCAATTCTCCCTGCGCGACCAATCGCTGAACCAGCAACCAGCCAACACGAATTCCGATACCGCTCAGCTTGTGGTGCAGGACGAAACGCAGCCGGACCTAATCCCGCAGAATTATCGTCGTCCTGCCGGTGCAGACGGCGGCTTTGATATTCGCGTCTGAGGACAGCATGACGACCATCAACCCAGCATCGACGGC
>JBKPLN010000220.1:0-2398 GCA_046731635.1 Pseudomonadota bacterium
TACCCAAGGTATCCGTGCTTGATAGAGTGGAGATGTTGAGTTCAGGTCGCTTTTGGTGGACGCAATTGAGACAAGTTTGATAGAAGCAATCGCTAAGCTTTATGAAAAACTAGCTACAATTTTAATCGATAAACTACAGCGACAAAAATGGTCCAAGGTCAAAAACAGACGACAAACACTAAGGGCGTAAGGCGCTGTTTGCCTGGTAATTGCTTTTCGTGTTGGTAATTGACTTTTGGCCTTGGCCAAACCCAACAACCCAGAACGCTTATTTTATCTCTCGCTGCAATCTAGAGAATAACGAAGAGAGCTTGACAACAAAACCAAAAGTGCCTGCCGACCTAAAACTCGGTGATTTGATTCATTCATAAATCTGTCCCGACTCGGGAAGACGCACTTTAGCAGTGTTCTTTGGTTGTAGTAGCAGTCGTTGCTCGCATTGTAACAGTAAAGTTAACGCACAATCGGCGAAGCGAAAAAAAATGCACTCAGTTCATCGTGGGATGGTGAAGGTACTACCGAAATTGTCGAACCGAGCATCGCTACGCCGCTAACATAATTCAAATAACTTTATGTCATCCATTAGAGATAGGCGGTGGGTACCCCATAGCCGATCTGAACTTGGTCCGCTGGGGTATCATTGGGCCCGGCTTGGGCAATTTGGTGGTCCCGTCGCATCTCTCGCCGAATCTCCCAGATGCGGCCGAGTATGAAGCCTAAGGCCAGCATCGCCAGCATAGATATCAGTTCAAAGATCGTCGCCATGTCCACATTCCTTTCGTTCGGGCAGAGCACCAGTATGCCATCGCGGGGGTACCGAACCGTTGGTGGACCGACGAAGCACAATCCTCGGCTAACATGGCAGATCCAGAGATGGATCATCCTCCCAGGCCTCGTCGAGACGAGCCTTCTGCTTTCAGAGCTTCTCGTCTCAGTCATTCGCTGACAGTGCGCACTACGCTCGCAGTCGGCCGCGCGCTGACAGTGCCGCTACCGAACTCTTTCATAATTGCATCGTCATATTCCGGAAACGTCGTCACCGGGTCTTTGGACTTAACCTGGACGATCTTGTAGCCATTCGCCTTCAGCTGAGCCAGAAGTTCTGGCAGTGCCAGTGACGTCGGGTGTTGGAAGTCGTGCAGCAGGACGATACCTTTGCCGCGCTTCTTTAGTTTGGCTATCACTGAGACGACCACCTGCTCGGGTTTGCGACTCTTGAAGTCGAACGAGTCCATATCGGTCGAAAAAATGCCGATGTTTCGCGTCCCGAGGTAGGCCAGCATCTCCGGGGGATTGCGCAGCCCCGGGAAGCGAAAGAACGACGCCTCAGAGGTTCCCAATGCCGCCCGTACGGCACTGGCACCTTTCTCGAATTCTTCCTTGGCCTGCTCGATAGTCAATTTCGATAAGTCGGCATGGGACCAGCTATATGATCCGACTGTGTGTCCCGCCGCGACTACCTGTTTGAGGATTTCGGGATGCCACATGGCGTGCTTGCCGATGGGAAAGAAAAGAGCCTTCGTGCATTGATCGGCAAGCGCCTTGAGGACCGCCTGGGTATTTCCCGGCCACGGACCATCGTCGAAGGTCAGTACCACCTCGCGTTCGCGAAGGAAATCGTAAGCTTTGAATTGCTCGAAACCGAAACCGGGGCCGCCAGCGGTATCGATTTCAACGACGCGAGCAACGCCGAGCGGATCCCGATTCCCACATGCTGGTCTCGTCAAGGCAGCGTTTGGTATCGGGAATGCTGTGGCGCTTGCGAGTGACGCGACCGTCGGCGTCGACGCCGATGGCGCCTGCACCTGCACCGGGATCTGATGCGAGGACAGCGTGCCTGCCGACTCGACGACCGTTGCCGACGTGACAGTCGCGATGGGCTCTCGGACCGTCAGCGTCCTACTAAGCATAAAGCTGATCATCGCCACGGCCGCTATAATGGCGCCGGCAGCTGTCAATATCCTGATCCTACGCATCACCCTCTCCTTCAACCACAAATTCTGTGTGTATAACCAACACGATCAGCTGAGCTCGGTTAACATTGGGTTCAATTGGTCCGGGCGGAGGCACTCCCGTTCGCTGGCGCGACTTGAGGCCTCGGTGAAGAGTTGGACGTGTCCGAGATCCCCCCAACACACGTGCACTTCAGCTAGTGGCTTCAGGCCAACTGTATCGAATCTCGATACCGATGAGCGAAATGCTGCAAACGACCTTAGATTTAGGGGGTCGAAATCAGACCCCTGCTTGTCGCCACTATCAAACGATTACCCCAGCGAAAAATGGACACAACTCTCCCCACTCCCGGTATCGTGTCGCCGCGCCCCACCCTCCAGATGCCATCTGGCCCCTCCAGGACTGCAATGCCATTAGTAACTTCACGAAGCGCCCAGCCCTCAAT
>JBKPLN010000221.1:0-1041 GCA_046731635.1 Pseudomonadota bacterium
ATCCTGAAGTTTCTCGCTTTTGAACAGGTTTTCAAAAACTCGCTCACTACCCTGCCGATGGGCGGAGGCAAGGGCGGCGCTGATTTCGATCCGAAAGCGAAATCAGACCATGAAGTCATGCAGTTTTGCCAATCGTTTATGACCGAGCTCTTCCGGCACGTGGGCCCACACACCGATGTGCCTGCCGGCGATATCGGGGTAGGTCGTCGCGAGATAGGTTATCTCTTTGGGCAGTATAAGCGGCTTGCCAACGAGTTTACCGGCGTGCTCACGGGCAAGGCGCGCAATTGGGGCGGCTCGCTAATGCGGCCTGAAGCCACCGGCTATGGCGCGGTTTATTTCGCGCTGGAAATGCTTAAGACCCGGGACGAAACGATTGAACGTAAATTTTGCACCGTTTCCGGATCCGGCAATGCGGCGCAATTCACCGTGGAGAAATTAATCGAGTGCGGCGCGAAGCCGATCACCATGTCCGATTCCAGCGGTTTTATTTACGACAAAAACGGCATCACGGAAGAAAAGCTGGCTTGGATCCAAAGCGTCAAAAACGTGCGGCGCGGACGTATCAAAGAATACGTCAAGAAGTTCAAGGGCGCCAAATATGTAGAAGGGCAGCGACCGTGGAGTATCAAGTGTGATTGCGCGTTTCCGTGCGCGACGCAAAACGAGATCACCGGCGAAGACGCCAGGAAGTTGGTCGAGAATGGCTGCTACCTGGTTTCCGAAGCGGCCAACATGCCGACTGTCCCAGCAGGCGTCGATCTGTTCCTCGAGCGAAAAATCCTTTTTGGCCCCGGTAAAGCAGCAAATGCCGGTGGTGTGGCAACCTCCGGGCTGGAGATGAGCCAGAACTCGATGCGCCTGCCATGGCCGCGCGAAGAAGTCGATTCGCGTTTGCGTCACATCATGTTAACGATCCACAAAAACGCGTGGGAAACCGCCGCCGAATACGGGCGCCCGGGTAATCTGGTGGTTGGCGCTAACATCGCCGGCTTTGTTAAAGTCGCGGATGCGATGCTCGATCAGGGTGTCGTCTAGCAG
>JBKPLN010000222.1:0-6178 GCA_046731635.1 Pseudomonadota bacterium
GCCCAGATCCTTGCCGTAGTAGGTGACGAGCCGCTCGATCGGCAGATAGATCTCGCCGATCAGGACGCGCTCGTCGTATTGGTCGAGCACCTTTCGCATCTCGGCGATCACGTCGTGCGTTTCCGGCTGATCCGCGCTGTAAACGGGAAGAAAGCTGTGAATGCCGGGTTCGTCCGGCCGGTAGTTCGGATTGGGCGGGTTGTCGCGCAGCTCGGCATCCTTGATCAGCAGCCAGATGACGTCGACGCGGAATCCGTCGACGCCGCGCGCGAGCCAGAATCGCAGCACGTCGTACATCGCCGCACGGACGGCCAGATTGCGCCAATTGAGGTCGGGCTGCTCGCGCAAGAAACTGTGCAGGTAGTACTGTCCGGTCAACGCATCGAGGGTCCAGGCCGGTCCGCCAAATCGGGAAAGCCAGTTGTTCGGCGGTAACCCGTTGGGCTTGCCGTCGCGCCAGATGTACCAGTCTCTTTGTGGACTGGACCGCGACGACCGGCTTTGCAGAAACCATGGATGCTGGCTTGAGGTGTGATTGGGAACGAAATCGAGGATAACCTTGATTTCATGCGCGTGCGCCGCCGCCACCAGCCGGTCGAAATCATCCAGCGACCCGAACAATGGATCGATACTGCAATAGTCGCTGACGTCGTAGCCGAAATCCGCCATCGGCGAGGGATAGATCGGCGATATCCAGATCGCGTCTATGCCCAGCCATTTCAGATATCCCAGGCGCTCGGCTATCCCTTTGAGATCGCCGACACCGTCGCCGTTCGTGTCCTGAAATGATCGGGGGTAGATCTGATAGATGACCCCGCGTTTCCACCAGACGGAACCGGTCATCCGATCAAGGTCTCGGGTGTGCGTGGCATTCTCAAGCGTCGATGTTCTCTGCACAGCGGGACGTCATTATTATTTCATTTTTCGGTCGGATAGGCGCCTTGCAGCTCATCAGCAGGCCAAAATAAAAACCCCGCCAATAGTCCGGCGGGGGTGAAGTGGGAGGAAAACGCCTTCACCTTTCCAGTCTGGATCAAAACGAATCAACCTTCTGTGATCCAGCTCACATTTACACCCCGGCCGTGTTGATATTTTCACGCCTGGCAGTAGAGACAACGTCAAAGCCGCAACAGTTAGTGTGAATTCCATGATCGCCTTCGTGATTGAACACTCCAAGCTCATCATGATTTTCCTCCTGATAGGAATCATTATTGCCCTGGGGTCTCGCTCGTACCGGCCTGAAACACGCGAATGATGGCTCGCCAACGCAAAAAGCACCGAGCAAAAAAAGAGGCCCCGCCGAAGCGGGGCCAAGTTCTTTCAAGCCTTTAGTACTTTTTATTCTGAGCCGGCGGCTGATTGTCAGCCGGCGGTTGGGATTTTTGTGCCGGCTGGCTTGAGCCCTGACCCGAGGTCGAGGACGACGAGCCATCGCTCTTGTTGCTCGTGTCCGACTGTCCGGACGAGGTGCTGCCGCTCGATGAGCTGCCTTGACCGGTGGTCTGGCTTTGCGACGGAGCCTGGCCGCTCTTGTCTTGCTGAGCGGATGGTGTCCCGCTCTGGCCTTGGCCCGATGTGGACGGGTTCTGACCCGGCTGGTTCGACTGTCCAGTAGTGCTCTGCTGTCCTGCCGGTGCGGGGGTGTTCGACTGACCGGACTGCTGTCCGCCCTGGCCCTGCGTCGTGGACGACCGGTCCTGCGCATTGATACGGCCGGAGAGTCCTAAGGAGGTGACTGTCCGTGTATCGATCCTGCCGGTGGCCTCAAAGCCCTGTCGCCGCTGGAAGACGATCAGAGCTTGCCGGGTGCGATCGTCAAATCGACCAGTGACACTGCCACGCAGGATTCGCCGTTCGATAAGGGTCTGCTGCAGGATCCGGATCTCCGGCTCGCTGAGGTCTACGACAGCCGTGCTCGATGCACCTCCACTAACGTTTGCGCCTCCCGCACGGCTGAACCGTGCGCGTGGCCCGGCCGGTACGACGTCAACGATCTTGTGGCTGCGGTCCACAATCACGATTTCATCCTCGAGCACGAAGAAGCTGTGGGCGCGGTATTGCGGGAAGAACTCAACCAGGACTGGGAAGGTTGTCACCGACGCAAACCGCACCGACCTCGGCACCACGACACCGGTGCGAATGTCAAAGTTCACGCTGTTGACGCGCGGCACATTCCTTGCCGACAGAACAGACTGCTGGATCCGGGTCTGCTGCTGCGAGCTGATCTGAGTTCCGGCCTGCGATTGAGTGCTGGCGCCCGATTGCTGCGTCGCACCCTGGCTTTGGTTCTGGGTCGCACCCTGCTGGTTCTGCGGGGTAGAGCCGGTCGTCTGGTTCTGCTTGGCAGCATTAGAATCCGGTTTCTGCGCGCCCTGGTTCATCGAGGGCGACTGGCTCTGCTGCGACTTGCTGTCCGCCGGAGCCTGGCCCGTCGTGTCCTTCTTGGAAGACGGCTGACTCTTGTCCGTCATCCCGCTCTTTTCGCCTGTAACCTGGCCGGTGGTGGATTTTTCACCCGATTTGGCCGAGCTCCGGTCTTTGCCCTTCATCTCATCCTTTTGCGAGCTCTTCGACTTCATCTCGTTTTGATCGGGCTTTTGCGAACTCTTTTGGTCCGGCTTTTGCGAGCCCTGCGCCTTCATGTCGTCCTTTTCGGACGAGCCTTGGCCAGTTGTTGATTTCGGTGCCCGTTCGGATTGAGCCTGTCCACCCATCCGGTCCTTGCCTGGCTGCGCGTTCTGCGCCTGGCCTCGGCCCTGATCGGCCGCGCCTGCGCCGCGGCTTTCGCTCTTAGCCTTGGTTTCGCTGCCGCCTGACGATCCGGGCGATGTCTTTGCGCCGGACGAGCCCGATGACATGCCGGTTTCGGGCGCGCCGCCTGTGCCGCCCGCGCCTTCTCGCATCCCTTGTGCCGATGCCAGGCCAACGCCCGCCAACAGCGCAACGGTTCCAAGCAAGAACTTCTTCGTATTGCGTTGCATTGTACGTTCCTCTCTGATTGTTCCCGAAAGCCATGGCTCCCACTTGCACCCAAGAAGAACCGATGCGCAGGCCAATCCGTTCCCGTTGGGGGGCTTGATCGGACACGAGAGGTTGATGTCCGGACAGGAACCGTGCCGAGCACCAGCGAAGGGGTCATGGGCTCGTCGATGCAGTTCCACAGGAACGGAAAGGCGGTTCCTATGTTGGCCCTATGACGGTCAGGGAGGAAACAGCGGAGTTCGCCAATGAGCCGAGCTGAGCAATATAGACATTTGGCCTCTGATGTTCGCAATCGCGCAGAGCGGGAATCAAACCCGATTTTGAAGGCCGAATGGGAAAATCTGGCGGAAACTTATGTCCGGCTGGCAGAGCAGTCGGACGAGTGGAGTGCCGATCTCACGTACGATCCAATCCAGGACATGCTGGATCGGACGCGGCATTGATTGGCCTCGACGCCATCTGGAACATTTATTTCGCGGTGCCACGATCGAGGCGCTCAAGCACAGCGTCGATCTCGGCACCGCCGAGGATCACCATGTTCGATATCCAGATCCAGGTCATGAAGCCGACGGCAGCGCCGAGTGAGCCGTAGGTTTTGTTATAGCTGCCGAAATTCTCCGCATACCACGAGAACAAGATCGAGGCCGCGATCCAGGCAAGGGCGGCCAGGGCGCTGCCCCAGGTGATCCAATGCCACTGCGCGTGCTCGCGGTCAGGGCCAAAGCGATAGATGATGGCCAGCGCGAGGACCACCAACAAGTAGAGTGAGGGCCAGCGGGCGAGCATGATGATCGTTCCCCCGAGGCTCTCGAGGCCCAGATAGTTCATCAGCGCCGGCAGCACGACAATCGCGCCCAATGCCAGCAAAAGAACCACGAGCGCGCCGGCGGTGAACGCGAGCGAGACCGCATTCAGTTTGATAAGCCCGCGCCGTTCCTCCGCGTCGTAAACAATATTCAGGGCGTCGAAGAGCGCCTTCATTCCCGCATTGGCGCTCCATAGCGACAGGCCAAGGGTGAAAAGGAATGTTGCGCCCAGAGTGGTATTTCCGCCCGATGCGACGCGGCCAAGTTCATCGCCAATGATCTGGATTGCTCCATCAGGGAGCAACGTGGAGAGCTGGTTGAGGTGCGTGCGGATCGTGGCTGGATCGGCAAAGATCCCATAGACCGAGACGAGCGCGGCTATCGCGGGGAATATGGCGAGAAGGACAAAGAACGCGACCCCGGCGGCGATCGAGACCACCCGGTGCTGGCCAATCGCGCTGTAGAGAAGACGCAGGATTTCGAGCCATGCACGGCGTGCTTTCACACGAGCACGTACTCCGGCCGGGCCGGCCGGCGCCGACATTGGCACATCTGTCGGGTGGGTATCCGCTGATCGGCGGTGAAATCCTGCCAGCAGCAGGGCGCCCCCGATCAGGGCGGACCACAGCCGGCGGCGTCTGCGAGGGCTTAGCGTTCCCCCATGGCCGCCGGCTGCCGACACTTATTTGTTCCGGCCCTTGGCCGCCGCCTTGCTGTTGGTCGCCGTGCGCCTCTTTTTCCTCCTGCGGGTCGATGACCGGCGAGACGCTGTCAGACCAAGCGTCTTGGAGAGATCAAGGTTTTTGGGGAGACCAAGACTTTTGGCGATTGGCCCGCGCACTTCGGAAAATATCAGCCATCCCACGCCGGCAGCTATGAGAAGGGAGGCGATAGGGTTGTTGCGCGCCTGTTTTGCCAAAATGGGCAGAACGTCGTCTCCCAAGTTGCGGGCATTCATGGCTCCCAGCAGGTCGCTTGCCACGGTTGTCGGCGAGACGTGATAGCGCAGATCGGCGATCCGGTCGGAAAGGCGCTCGCGGGCCCGTTCCGCCTTGCGTTCAAGCTGTGCTGACGTGGGCATATAATCACCTCATGTTTGCGATGTTTGAATCTTTTTGCAGTTGCTCGAGTGTCTTCGAGGGCGCGAGCCGAGCCAGGCTCAGTCGATTGATGCCGAGCCAAATGAGACCTGCCCCAACGATGAGAGTGGCCGTAGCTACAATGAGTGTCGCAACTGGCCAGGAGAAGCCATAAGCCACGAGACCGGTGACGGCCGCTTGCAGCAGAAGCACGATCGTTGCCATAAGAAGCACCACGCCCGCGCCGATCAGGGCGACTGACAGCGCCGTAAACGTGAGCTTCTCAGCGAGCTCAACGCGCAACAGCTGCAACTCGGTCTGCAGCAAGACTGCAATTTCCTTCAATGCGTCGCCGGCGATATCCACGACTCCTTTGTCGCTCGCGCTCACGCGACGCCGCCGGCTCTCCGTTTCATCGGATGCCGAACCTACCGCCATTGCGCCCTCCGAGGCGGCACCACGCCGCTGGGTGATAACGGCGGTTCTGGGTTCTGGTTCCTGTGAAGACCTTATGCCGCAAAAGGACTTGGGCCGCGTCTCAGTCCCAAAGCTCGCGGTAATTGTGGAAGTGGGGAAGAATCGGATCGGACCATGTCGGCTCCATCAGGGGAAGCAGCCATTTGAACACGGCATTGATCGGAGCGGACGTATGCCGGACGTAAAGATCAACGGGGTGAAGCGAGTGTCGCAGGTGCCATTTCGGGTCGTAGTTGAGACTGCCGCTGTAGAAACGTTTATAGCCGTTCGCGATGGCCCATTCGACGATGTCGTGAAAGACGCGATAGTAAAGATTGAGGTCGAAGGCGACGGCATAATCGAATCCAACATATTCATGGCAGATGCGGTCGCCCTGCACGGTGCATAGGCCGAACGCGATGATTTGGCGGCCCTGGCGCCATATAAAAGATCGCACCTTGTCCGGAATCCGGCGTCCGATGTCGCCAAGGAATTCCCTGGTGAGCTTTTCGAACTGAAGCGGCGAGCGCTCGAATACTTTTTCGTAAAGCGGATAGATGTCGTCGACGTAGGGCGCCGCATCGGTCACAATCTCCACGGTGATCGCAGGCTGGGCCCGCTCGGCGACGCGCAATTTTCTCCGCACCTTTCCGCGTGTGCGGGGGCTGAGACAATGGGAGACGTAATCTTCGAAATTCCTGTAGCCGATATCGAGTGTCGTCATCGGCATGCTGGGAACGCGGGCAAAGCCGGCATCCATCAGGCGCCGTAACGGCGCACGGTATTTGACCGGAAATTCCTTCAGCACGATCATCGCGCAGTTCAGGTTGCTTGCAACGCCGGGCAAAAATCGTC
>JBKPLN010000223.1:0-2854 GCA_046731635.1 Pseudomonadota bacterium
GCACCGCTGTAATGTCTTCATCCGACAACCCGAAGAAATACCCGGGAAATCCCGCAAGCTCTTTGGCGGCATGAATCGTAACTTCGCCTGACAGATCGAGATTCGAAGCCGGCGCGCCATAGAGAAAATGACCATCGACGCTGATCTGCGCCGGCGTCGTGCGTGAAATTCGTTTCGCCGCCGAGGAGAGTTCGAATTCGAGTCGGTCAGGCACATAATCCTCGACCATGAACGTCGTTTCACCGATCGGGGAGCGCTTGGGATCGGTATAGGCGGCGACGCGCCATGTACCGGTGGAAGCCGAGGCAACGATCGGCACGCTCAGCGAGCGGCCGCCGAGACCTTGGTCGGCAACCAGTGTGCGTCGATACTCGACGCCATCGGGGCGCGAAATCACCAACGTCAAAGGAGTGTTCAGCACCGCGGAGCTGCGGGCATCGCGCAGCAATGCCGTTATCGCGACCGACTCGCCGGTGCGATAGACACCGCGTTCCGTATAGACGAAGGCATCGAGACCGGCGGGCACAGGCCTTCCGGCTACGCCACGGTCGGACAGGTCGAACGCCGGCGATTTCAGGCTTAGGAAGGCGTAGTCGCCCTTCTCGGTCGCTACGATTGCGGCCGGGGCGGCGCCGCCCTCCCCGCGCGCAAGCCCAGCCTCGAAATGGATGAAGCCGTTACGATCCGTCTGGCGAACGGCGAGCAGTTCGTTATTGCGTGCAATCAGCCGTACCTCGACGCTGCCGCGTGGATCCGCACTCGCAAGCGAGTGTATAAAGACATCGATGCCGTCGTGCGCGGTGTAGGCTGTAAGACCCAGATCGGACACGATGAACCATTGCGTTGCCTGCTGCCCGTAATCAGTGGAGACAACATCTTTTGGCTCGCCGGTTATTGCGTAGACGCCGGGGCCGAGATCCTTGACCGCCTGGTCGAGCGGAAAAGCAGTCGTCACCTCGGTGTTGAGCTTGGGTTCGACACTAAGTTCGCCGGTCCAGATCCTGACGCCGCGCTCGTTTGCCAAACGCTCCGCCTGATAGCGGCTCAAATTGCGCTGGAAGTCATAGCCAAGAAGGGTCTCCACAAGATTGCGGTCGCCAACCCGGTAAATCGATAGCGTCACCGCTTTGGTATTCACGCTGAGCACGGGAATGCCTTTCTGGCCCGTGCGGGGCAGCACATAGGATTTGCCCGAAAAGCGGACGAATGGCTTGCGGTCACGAACGAAGATCGTGAATTCAGCCGATTTAGCGAGCGTCTCCTTGACAACGGATGGAAGCCCGGCGCGCAACGTTACCGAGTAGCGTTCGCCGTGCTTGAGACCTTCTACGCAAAGTTGTTTTTCGTTTGCCGAAATCGCGGGCCGATCCATGCCGGCGACGGCGACAAAAGGCGAGAAATCGGTGCGGCGGCCCGGAAGCTCCTCGGAGAACTGAAAGCAGGCGCGCGGTGAAATCGAGTCGGAGTCGATACTGAAGTCGAGCAGCCGGAAGCCATGCTCCGCCCGCACCTTCTCGTATTGTCCGCGCAGCTCGGCAACCTCCCGCAGTTCCAGCGAGGCTTGCATGGCATCGAGCGATCCACGCCATTGCTGGCGATCTGCCAGGGTCCGGCCGAGGACGGCTAGGCTGTCGGCTTCCGTATTGCGATCACCGGCTCGTTGATAAGCGATGTAGGCGGCGGTCGAGGCACGATCGAGCAGCAGCGCCTTTTCGCGATCATCGCGCGGCTTGATTTGGAGAATCGTGCGGGAAAGTCGAAGCCACGTGCCAGCATCATCGGGTGCCACTGTGAGAACTTGACCGAGAACCAGCATTCCCGTTCTGAAGTCGTTTTTCTGGAAGGCCGCGTCGGCATCGCGGCGCAAGGCCGCTGCCGCCCTGTTCACGACGCCCGCATCGCCCTTGATCTGCGCCTCGAGCTTGATTGCGGCCTCCTCCAGCGCCACTTGCTTAAATGGCTTGTCGGCCGCGATCGCCGCGGTCATGGCAAGACCGATAGCCGCGGCGGCGAGGCCGGCGCGAACAAAGCGAAGCATGGGGATAGTCCTCCGGAGGCAGCGGATCGCCGCGAACTGCATTTCAAGTCCTGGTGTCGAGCACATGGCCGGGGCCAGGCGACGCTGCGAGCATGCCGCGCATTTCCTGAAATTGATACGAGGTCAAATGGCTCAGTTGATATCTTCGGAGTACGTAGCCCCGATAGGGAAATTCCCGTAAGAACCTCATCTTTCAGCGGAATTCTGGACGGAATACTCCCGTTCCACGTGATGGCCTAGGATGGGCGTTCCCGCTGTCCAGAGATTTTGCGGGCACATCGTTGCTACGTATCTTTGCACGGTGTGTCGCGTTGGCTAAACCCATTGCGTCGACCCCGTAGCTCAGCCGGATAGAGCATCAGCCTTCTAAGCTGAGGGTCACTGGTTCGAATCCAGTCGGGGTCGCCAATAAAATCGGGCACTTTTGCAAACAGTCTTAAACCGCAACCGGTCATGGGCTAACGCCCGGCTAACAGCATCGAGCAATCTGGACTCGCAATACAAAAGCAAAATGATACCGTGACGGCGGGCGACGGGTGCCGGGGGGCCAGCAAGATGAAATCACGTCTCTTCGTCGCTACGCTAGTCGCGGCTTGTATCTCGACAGGAGCAACTGCGTTTGATCCCAAGGATGCTTCTTACTTTTGCACTGCTGAGATTTCGGCTGGCTTGACACCCATCAGCAAGAAGGCAATGGCCATGACTGACACAACCATCATCTGCCAGGAGGAAGAAAACCTCCTCAGCTACGGTGTCTCCGACGAGGCCATCGAGGCTGCAGCAAAAGATGTGTTCGCAGGGAGCTATACCCAGGGC
>JBKPLN010000224.1:0-6483 GCA_046731635.1 Pseudomonadota bacterium
ATATCGGCAGGCTTGGCCGAATACGTCTTCATGATCTTTTCCTTGAGAACCTAGCGCCCCGAGCGCTCAAAGCGTGAGCTTTCTAGCCGACAGACGCTGGCTTGGTCAACGTCAAGGTTTGAATAATATAGATTGTTTATCAACCATTTATAAGTGTGGTATTTAGCTACCAAGACCTAATTACCATTGGCGGGTATCGAATAAGTCGAGGTGACGTGCGCAACCGGTTCGGGCACGCCGTCGGAAAAGATTGTCACCTCACCAACCGCCAGCCGTTTTCCGACTTTCAACAGGCGGACATCCGCAACCAGGTCGGCTTGCCGCGGCTTGCGGAGAAAATTGATGCTGAGATTTGTCGTGACGGCGAGCGGCTGAGGGCCAACGGCTGAAAAAACCGCGACGTACATCGCGAAATCAGCAAGCTCCATCATGGTGGGTCCGGAAATGGTCCCCCCGGGCCGGATATAACTGTCCTGAAAATGCCGCCGCACGCGGGCGCTCCCGTAGTCGACGCTCTCGATCGCCAGTCCGCAGCCGGGGTAAAAGCCCTGCGGAAAAACTTCGTGCAGGAGCTTTGCAATTTCCTCGGCATTCATGACCGCAGCCGGCATGCGCGCCTCCCCTCGCCGGCCGATCCGGCGCCTTCGTCATAGACAGCGGCGCTGTTAGGTCAATTGGGGATTTCAGGCCTTGCCGTAGAGCTGCCGCAGTTCGTCCTTTGCCTTCTCAAGCTTTTCCTTGCGTGCCCTGGAAAGTCCGCGGCCGCCACGATTGATAAAGAAAGTGAGCATCGACATCGCCGACCGGTATGAGTTTGATTTCCGGCGCCGGCTGCGATCCGCTGACCGCTTCAGCGAGATGGCAATCTTTCGCGGACTGGACTTGGTGAAGACACCTTTCTCGAGCGTCAGAGCATCGCTTTCGCGCGTGACGCGCGCCGACCAGCGCTTCCCGCGCCGCCGCGGCGACCTCGATTTCGTGCGTCGCTTGGTCATAGTGCGGGCTAACGCCCCGAACCACGCGCATGTTCCGAGCCTTGCATGGGCTCGAGTTCGGATTAAGGTTCTGCCTGATCAGGGTTAGGAATGCGCATTATGAATGTCCCGACCGCGAATATCGCCGCCGATGCGCCGGTTCTGCTGAGAGAGCGAGATGAGGACGTCGCCATACTTGTCCTCAACCGCCCGGACGCCCGCAATAGCTTGTCGGAAGCGATGTTGATTGCGTTGTCGAACGCCCTGGGAGACATCGCAGCCGACAGGACTGTTCGCGCGGTCGTGCTTGCCGCCAACGGACCCGCATTCTGCGCCGGGCATGACCTCAAGGAACTCACCAGCCGCCGCAGCGACGCGGATGGCGGCCGAGCTTATTTCCATCACATCATGACGACGTGCAGCGATATGATGCAGCAGATCGTGAACCTCCCTCAGCCCATCATCGCCGCTGTGCAGGGTGTGGCGACCGCCGCAGGCTGTCAGCTGGTGGCAAGTTGCGATCTCGCTGTCGCCTCCCGCCAGGCAAGATTCGCGACGCCCGGAGTCGACATCGGACTGTTTTGCTCGACGCCGATGGTCGCGCTGTCGCGCAATGTATCGCGCAAGCATGCCATGGAAATGTTGTTGACGGGGGATGCCGCATCCGCCGCTGATGCCTATCGCATAGGGCTGATCAACCGCGTCGTTGATCCCGGAACCGAACGCGAGGAAGCGCTCGCTTTCGCGCGAAAGATCGCGGACAAATCCAGTCACGTTGTAAAAATTGGCAAAGAAGGTTTCTATCGACAGGCAGAAATGAACCTGGCGGACGCCTACCGGTATGTTTCGGAAGTCATGGTCGAGAACCTCATGGCGCGCGATGCTGAAGAGGGTTTGAACGCTTTCATCGACAAGCGCGAGCCAAAATGGGAGGACCGCTGAGCACGCCGCTCCTCGGCCTCATGCGCCTTTATCAAATGATAAAACTGCTGAGAGCCACCGCGGGGACGATGGCTCTCTGATTATCCAGCCCAATTCAGCCGTCATGCGTCAGGCGATGAGCGAAGCAGTCTCGGGGACTTCGTGATGCTCTTCCTCGCCGGCAGGCCGTCCGGTGCTTGGCAATTGCAACACGGTTGCCTGTTGGCCCTCGCAAAGGTCGGTGACCAGCACGATCTTTCCATCCGGGAACTCGAGCGCATCATGATGCGCCGCCGGTCGATTGAGGTTGACCTGGCGGAAGCGAGCCACTTTGTGCGGTGATTTCCGGGTGGGCAAGAAACGGAACGAAGCATCGCATTCGACTTCTTTTTCGAATGCCAGCTCAGTCCCTGGCAACAGGCACACGGCTACGCGCGGCTGACTGGGATCACAGAAGCCGCGCGTAATGGCATTTGGAAATTGAGTTGAGACCAGCTTATCGCCGACCTTGGCGGGTCGGGATGCAACGTCGTGAAGACTGTAGTCACACATAGAACGCCTCCTGTTTGTGCACAACCTAGGCGGCGCCCCTCAGCCTTCAGATCGCAGCAGACGAGCATGACCAACTTATGTCGCTGTCACCGCAATCCTGCCCAAATCAAACATGCGCGGCCCTACCGTGAGCAACAGCGAGAGGCTATCTTTGTTCCTGGGCTGCGGCAGCGATGGGCAGATGAGCAATTCAAGCCGGGTCTTCACGAAGGCGGCATTGAGGGCGCAGGCAGAGCGCAGCTCGGCCAAGGCGTATGAACGGCGCGTGGCCGAGGGATTTCCCGACCGGATCACGGCCGAGCTCGCGAAATTTATTGCCGAACAGGATACCGCATTTTTGGCCACGGCAACAGCGGATGGCGCGCCCTATCTGCAGCACCGCGGCGGGCCGAAGGGCTTTATCAAAGTCATCGACGATCGGACGATCGGCTTTGCCGATTACCGCGGCAACAGGCAATACATTACTCTTGCGAATCTTTCCGAAAACGATCGCGCATTTCTGTTCCTGCTCGATCCCGCGCGGCGCCAACGGATCAAGCTTTGGGGTCGCGCCAGCGTGATCGAGGATGACCCCGCCCTGATCGAACGGCTCTTCGATAAAGGCTATCAAGCCCGGCCCGAGCGGGCTATCCTGTTCACAATCGAAGCATGGGATGTGAATTGCTCCTCGCACATCGTGACGCGATTTACCGAGGCTGAAATCGGCGACGCGCTTGCCACGGTTCAATCAAGGATCGCAGAGCTGGAAACGGAAAACGCTCGTTTGCGTGAAGCCGTCGCAAGACAAAAATAATGAACCACGACGCCTACGACGACGCCTATATCCGCGGCATTCTTGATACCGTGAAGACTATCGCAATGGTCGGAATCTCGCCGAAGGATAATCGGCCGAGCTTTTTTGCATTCAAATATTTGATGGAACGTGGATATCGCATGATCCCCGTCAACCCCGGCCAGGCCGGCGGAAGGATCCTCGGGCAAAAAGTGTATGCAAAATTATCCGATATTCCCGAACCGGTGGACATGGTCGATATCTTTCGGTCCTCGGAGCACGCGGTTCCGATTGTCAAAGAAGCATTGACGCTCAATCCGAAGCCGCGAGTCGTGTGGATGCAACTGACCGTGCGCAATGACGAAGCGGCCAGGCTTGCGGAAGATGCCGGCCTAAAGGTGGTGATGAATCGGTGCCCGAAGATCGAATATGGCCGTCTTTCTTCGGAAATTTCCTGGATGGGCGTGAACTCTCGAACGCTTTCTTCAAAGCGCGCACAAACCTTGGGCGTGCAGCGCATGCGTCTCGGCCCAGTGGGGGACAAAGAACGCCGCTAAGCGGCCTGCGGGGGCAGACACTGGCTTGACGGCGCGACTGTCCAGCCCCACTAATCCCGCCACAAAATGAACCAGCTGAACAAGCCCACAGCTTCTAATTGAATCGGGGGATCCATGGCCGACGCCGAACGCACTCCGGGATTTGCAACGCTGTCCATTCACGCTGGCGCCAAGCCTGATCCGACCACCGGCGCGCGGGTGACGCCGATTTACCAAACCACATCGTTTGTGTTCGATGATGTCGATCACGCAGCAGCGCTTTTCGGCCTGCAAACCTTTGGCAACATCTATACCCGGATCGGCAATCCGACCTGCGCCGTACTGGAGGAGCGCGTCGCAGCGCTTGAAGGCGGCACGGCCGGCCTCGCGATCGCTTCCGGACATGCCGCGCAAGTGATTGTCATGCACGCGCTGATGACGCCGGAAGACGAGCTCGTCGCGTCAAAAAAGCTTTATGGCGGATCAATCAACCAGTTCAACCACTCCTACAAGAACTTCGGCTGGAATGTCGTATGGGCCGACCCCGACGACCTGAATTCTTTCGAAAAAGCAGTCACGCCAAAAACCAAATGCATTTTCATTGAATCGATCGCTAACCCCGGCGGCATCATCACCGATATCGAGGCGATCGCGAAAATTGCGCGGAAGGCCGGTGTCCCCCTCATTGTCGACAATACGCTGGCAACGCCCTATCTGTGCAAGCCGATCGACTACGGTGCCGACATCATCGTGCATTCGCTCACGAAATTTCTCGGTGGCCATGGCAACTCGATCGGCGGGCTTATCGTCGACGGGGGCACATTCGACTGGTCGCGCGACAAAAAATAGCCGATGCTTTCGGAACCACGCCCTGAATATCAGGGCATTATCCTTCACGAAACGTTCGGTAACTTTGCCTTTGCGATTGCCTGCCGCGTGCTTGGCTTGCGTGATCTTGGGCCGGCCTTGTCCCCGTTCAACGCCTTTCTGATCCTGACCGGCATCGAAACCCTGCCATTGCGCATGCAGCGTCACTGCGACAACACGCTCGCAGTCGCCGAATGGCTGTCGAAGCGGCCGGAAGTAGCGTGGGTGAGCTATCCCGGTCTTCGTAATGACAAATATCATTCCCTCGCAAAAAAATATTGCCCGAACGGCTGCGGGGCTGTGTTCACTTTCGGCCTGAAGGGCGGTTACGACGCCGGCGTCAAGCTCGTGTCAAACGTCAAGCTGTTCTCACATCTGGCCAATATCGGCGATACGCGATCCCTCATCATTCACCCGGCTTCGACAACGCATCGGCAGTTGTCCGATGCCCAAAAAGTTCAGGCCGGGGCCGGACCTGACGTTGTGCGGCTATCGGTCGGCCTCGAGGACGTGGAGGACCTGGTCGCCGATCTCGAAGAGGGCTTGACGGCGGCGTAAGCCGCTAGGGCTTCCCCAGCGTGCGTTCGACATAATCGCGTATGTACGCAAGCGTTGCGGGAGCAGTCCAGATTTTCGTCACTGCCTCGTCGGTTGCTTTACCGCTCGCTTGCATGCGCTCGGCGACCGGCTGACGAATTTGCACTTTCGTTTGCGCGAAGGCTGGCGGCGAAAGCAAAGAAAGCTCGCGCACGACCGCCACGGCATCCTCGATGAGGTCTTCCGGCTCTGCCACCTCGTCGACCCAGCCGCGGCGCAAGGCTTCATCGGTCGCATAGGTCGCGCCGGAGAGTGTAATTTCCGCCAGGTAGCGAGGCAGCACGGCAAGGCGCACGATTTCAAAAGCCAGTGCCGGGAATGGCACCCCGACAAGTATTTCGGTCACACCGATGCGGCCACTCTCCCGCGCCATGATCCGACGATCGGCGCAACAGGCGAGCACACAGCCACCGGCAATAGCATGACCATTGATCGCGGCCACCACCGGCTTCGGGTGGAAAAATACGGCCTCATAGAGGCGATGGAGAGCTGGAAGAAACCTGTGAATGTAATCGGCGCCGCCTGCGCTCAATCGTTTGAGGTCGACGCCGGCAGAGAAAATTTTGCCCTGACCGGTCATCACCACAGCCTTGGAGTCCGACCTGCGCAATTCGGCAAAATGCCTCGCCAGCGCATCGCAGATTTCGATGTCGAGCGCATTAGCCTTGCCATGGGCGAGCGTCAGGACAGCAATGCCGTCGGTAATTTCACTTTTTATCATGCGCCCTGCTCCGCAGGCTTTGCATGTTGCGCGAAAATTATGGCGCGATGAGACAGTCGCTCGGCGTGAACCACCGCGATCGTAAGCACAAGAATCGCAAGGACCTGATGCGCGAGCGCAAGCCCGAGCGGCGCCTGATACAGCAGCGTGACGACACCGAGCCCCGCCTGCAATGTCACCCCGGCAGCTAAAACCACCGCGCTCCAGCGAGCGTGCGATGCGCGCCAGGTATCGAAAGCGTGCAGGACCGCAAGAAGCCAGATCGCGTAGGCGACCATGCGGTGATTGAACTGCACCGTTAGCGCATTTTCGAACACGTTGCGCCAGGCCGGCTGCAGAAACCACAATCGTTCCGGCGACGGCACGATGGCGCCATCGATGCTTGGCCAGGTGTTGTAAACAAGGCCCGCATCAAGGCCCGCGACAAGCGCGCCAAGATAAATCTGCAACAACAATAACAGTGCAATAACCAAAGCGCCGACGCAGACGCGCATCGGGACCTCACTGTAGGCTTGCGTTGTCAATTGCTGGGCCGTCCATAAG
>JBKPLN010000225.1:0-3261 GCA_046731635.1 Pseudomonadota bacterium
GGAAAAACTTGTTCGCAACCGAGTTGGAAACCCGACGGACGAATTTCGAATCATGGGGTAAAACACACCGGGCACTATCCTACAGGCGTCGGTGGCTGAGAGACCGGTCGCGCTCCCGCCTGTATCAGTGAAGGGGGCGCACCATGCCGCAGCCACATAATTTCGATCCAGCAATGTTGCCGCCAAGTATGCAACGGCGATGCCCGCGGTGCGGCGCGCCAATGTTAGTGTCGTCCATTGAGTCGACCGAAGATGTTGATCTAGAGGCGCGCACCTTTGAATGTACATCGTGCGCTAATGCGGTGACGATAAAGGTCAAATTTCGTTAGGCAGTGCAGTTGCGGTGAGAGCGAACAGTTCGTTAAGGCTCTCGATGGGCCGATTCGAGCAGAAGTTTGGAAATACGGGATTTTTGTCGACTTTAGTCTTCCACATCCAGCGCGGGAAACGTCCCATTGCAAACCGCGGAAACGCGATCTGGACGCCGAAGGAAACCGAGTCCACACATGAGTCGTCGTAAAAATTTTGTGTGAGGTTTCAATGCTCGCAAGACCGACCCTGACCAAACCCGCTCAGGCAAGCGCAAACAAGCCAAAGACACAGGCACGACCCACAGAGGAACGGTTCCTGTTGAAGGTGGACGGACAAATGAAATGTTCGTTCGGTGGAAAAGAGGATGCGATGTCCGCTGGGGCGAAGATAAAGAAGGCTTATCCGATCGTGGTCGTTACCATTGTAGATACCAAAGATGGGACGACTGAGGTCATCGGCTAGCGATGTCCGCTTTTCGCCATAACGCAAGCGAACGCCGAAGAAAAGCAAAGCTAAAAAGCCGCCCGCCAGTATTGTCGATACTCCCACGCCTGTTGTTTCAGATAAGGCATTAGAGAATGCTGCAACGGCGTCCAAGTTCACTGGGTTGTGCGCATAAGCCTTGACGAACTTGCATATCTGTAAGTCTGGCAGGAGTGCTATAATTTGGTTGCTCTCGGTCCCCTGAGAGCACGGCCCCGATCTTATCCCTAAGCCCCCCAGCCCCAGAGAGGTCGGGGCCACCTGTTCTTCAGCAAAAAAAATCGGGGCCGCACTCGAAACCTGAAAAGCTCAGCCCCGATCCCCCGTCCCTCGAAGAGAGGTCGAGGCCAATATTTCTACATAGACCGACACCTATCGGTCGACGCCAATTTGGATGCTGTTGCGACTTCTTCTCGGGTGTGGTGGTCAGGCCACATGGCGGAGCGGGCTGACTGTTGGATATTTAAGACGCAAACAATCACAGAGGATGCCGAAGCGCTCATCCATTCTAATCTGGACCGTTGGGGCGTCGGTCGTCCTTTCATTATGTAAGGCTCCGGCACGCGATCTTGGTCAGTGGGAGGGCGTCGATCCGGCGCAACGTAAGTGGTTCAATGGGCTAATGCAGCCAGACAATCCGAACCGGCGATGCTGTGGTCTTATTGGGCCGACAGCTATGAATGCCATGGCGATTGCAGTGCGAAATGCGGACATGATCCATCCAGACCGACAAGATCAAGGTAGTGGGTTAAGTCTTTTTAGCTCGCAGCTAACGTCGTACAATAAGGTTGTTGCTACGCCTTGGAAATGTTCGAGGCTGCAATGACACATCATACGCATTGAGAACGTCCATGCCGCCGACGAGCACGGCGGCGCGACCGCTGACGATTCGCCCGTGACAAAGTACTGCCATGGCAACCTAAAGGGAGTGACCTATGGACAGTCATCGAAACAAGCAGACAGCAGAGAACCAAGACCCAAACCGCCGCAATGTTTACACTCTAGCCGACGCATCCGACTTGAAGACCATCACTCAATCCAAGGAGGAACGAACAGGCCGCTTCAACATACGCCCGCTGACACTTATAGAAATGGTCCTTCTTTCCGCCGTGTTCGTGGCTTTTGCCCCAGGAGCTGCCGGCGCACAAACAACCGAGAAGAAGGGAACGACCCCCTACGTAACCCACTTCATTTTCCGCCCGCTGATGAGCATTGACATTCCCGGCCTCGCCACCGCCACCAACCTGGAGGCGGTCGGGACGACCCAAAACATGAAGGGAGAAAAGATGCTCGACAAGATGTCGGCACGTTGCGCAGCGCTGAGCGTTGCATCAGGGGATAAGAAATACATCGATGGCGCCTGCGTATTGACTGACCAGATTTTTTCCACCTTTGACACGCGCGACGTCGACAAGTCACAGCCAGAAATGAATTGTGGCACTCACATCATCACGGGGGGCTCCGGCAAGTACAAAGGGATCACCGGCAGCGAGCCATTTGCGTGCATCACGATGCCAGCACTGGCGGGACCCGGCGGCTATACGGCCATGGATATCCCGCACAACACGCGGTGGGAGATTAAGTAAACTTCACGGCTTTAAGCTACCGAAGTTGCGAAGCTCTTCTTTGGACCGACTCCGACGAGTGTGTCGGAGAGCCAATGTATGTCTGCTTTTGGCCCGAAGCGGAGATTTGTTTTGCACTGTCGCATGCGGAAATAACGACCTACAACACTCTCGGCAAATCGGGGCAGCGAGCGCCGTATGGATCATTCATATTGTGCGCGAGTTTCTTCGGGCGCACGCCTACCTCGACACCGAAATCCTGGCTCTCGCCTTCGGCAAAATGGCGACAGAGGGCATAGGAGAGGCGGAGGCCGATCCCAATCGGTATTGACTGCCTTATTCAACCTATCGGTCACGCCGCGGTTTTCAAGATGCTTGTTCCTGCCGCCTGACGAGGCCGATACCGAGCACGAGCACCCCAAGGGCGAGCAGTAGTGCACCGACATAGGCGAGATAGATGAGCCCGTTCGGAGCTTTGGCATCAGACGACAGTACGGACAGAAAAAAGGCCGCCGGAACCAGGATCGCAGCGATAGGAATTGAGCCCCGCACAAGCCATTTCATGGCATTGGAGAGGTTCGCCTCATCCACATAGCGGAGCGCGACGAGCGCCAGGATGAGCCAGACACCGGCGTGCGCATGCCCGGCGCGCCACAGGTCCTGGCGCAACGGGTTCTGCATGTAGGTCGGGTCGCCGACGAGAAGAGAAAGTATGCTCACTCCACCAAACATCACGGTCGGCAAGACGATCAGAAGGATGCCGGCCAAGCGGCGCGATTCGTAGGTCATGATCACCTCCATCCATTGCACAAACTCGCGACTCTACCAGGAAATTTGCGACAGGGTTCGCGAGCAAGCGTCAGCCAGACCTGTTTCGGTGCTTGCGGGTGCGGCCCACTAC
>JBKPLN010000226.1:0-1604 GCA_046731635.1 Pseudomonadota bacterium
GTAATAGCCATCGCAATTCAACCTGATCGTCCCTATATAAGGTGACCAACATCCGACAAATGGAAACAACGACAAATCCGCTCGACGCGTCAGGCAGGAGCGTCCCATGTTCACGGCAAAAGAATTTCGCGCGAAAGCGGCAGAATCCGCCGAATCCCTCAAACACACCAATGTTCCGAGCGAAATCCGCGAATTTCAGCGATCGAAGAAAAGCTTCAGTGCGCTGGCGGAAAACGAGGATTGGCTGGCGAATAATTTCGACAAGATCATCCATTCGCAGGACATCCCTCCACAGGATGACAACGGCTGAAAAGCGCACCGCCCGCGAGACCGTCGCCGAAAACGAGGAGCGTATTCTTCGCTGCCTCGGCGCGGCGGTCATCATGCAGTGGAACACGATTCCGACAAAGCTCCAGCGCGAGCTCTTCGACACCGCAGGCTCAATGGGAGACGTGCTGAAATCAGCCGCGCTGAGAGGACAGATTGCCCGCTTCCTACATAAGCATAAGGACGAATAGAGCGTCGCCATTATCAAAACAAATATGACGAAAGGAATGCCTCATGGCACATAAGTTCACTATCGGTCAGACAGTCGAGCTTGCACCGAGGCTTCTTCGATCATCAGCCCCGGGTCTATATGAAATTCGTCATCTTGTTCCTGCCTCGGACCGAGAGCCTGGCGACCCCTGCTACCGCATTAAAAGTATCGCTGAAAAACATGAAGGGGTTGCACGTGAAAGCGATCTCACGCTTTCGGTCAGCGTTTTCGCCTGAAGCGATAGCCGCGTAGTTATCGACTTAAAGTTACCCTCCATGCTTGTTGTTGAAATCTGCATTCTTGTGGTGTCAATGGCCTGCTCGCGATGTCTGAGTTGGCCATTGGTTCATCTCGCCGAGCTCGTCTCCGGCGAATGGTTGATATGAACGTCAACGGATCACGCCGCGCGCTCTTACTCGCGTCCTCCATGACGAGCCAGCATTTTCCGAGATGTTCATCTCCCAACTGTTGGCTCGGACCCTCCGCGTAGAAGCCGACTGGGGAGCACACCGCCTTCTCGACTTGCCCGCGACAGGGTTGCCCCCTGCCCCCGGCCAGGCATGATGGCCGCCGATCCATCTGCAACCGTTCCAAACAGAGCGCTCGAGGAGAACGCTAAAAATGAAGCTTGTCCGCTACGGCGCGCCCGGCCGCGAGAAACCAGGCATCTCGGTGAGGACGGCAAGGTTCGCGACCTGTCACGCATCGTGAAGGACATCGACGGCGCCATGCTCGTCTCGGGCGGCCTTGCCAAAATCAAAAAAGCAAACCTCAAGCGGATGAAACCCGTCCGTCGTGCGGGGTTGCGACCGCATCGTGCCGGTTGACGTCTACGTTCCCGGCTGCCCGCCGACCGCCGAGGGTGCAGCCCGATGTAGCTGGCTACGATTCGCTTGCTTCGGCGAGACGCAATTCTGCTGTTGGCATATTTCGATAGCGGCCCCTCATCGTTAATTGGCCGGGCTAATGTTTTGGTTCAATCGAAAAAAGTTGCTCGGGTCGAATTTGGCCTTGAGCTTCCGCAGCCGTTCGAACGTTTGCGCATCATATGCGGCCTTCACCCGAT
>JBKPLN010000227.1:0-1964 GCA_046731635.1 Pseudomonadota bacterium
GAAGCGGACCATACGCTTGAACCTTCTCATTCGGGGCCATGCATGCCGCAATAATGGCCTCAGCCTTAGATGGGTCTTCTTCCGCGACGTAATAGACGGTCCGCATTGGCAGACCGCCGTCTAATGGCTCAGTTGTTACGAGGACAACTTGACCGTTTGGCATGCGCCAAATATGGCATGTGCGAGACTCCTAGTCTCTCCAAAAATCTTTAAAGCGGCGAACACGGTGATGCCCATGGGCACAAAGAGCTTGAAAGCTGCAGGCAGTTCGAATGTAGATGTGGACAGAGCTGACGGGCGAGCAAATCGGGCAGGAGCGCATGCGCTTCTTCGAGCGTCTGAAGGCAGCGGCGTCCGCCGAGTGGCGCGTCTACACCGAGCATCCCTTCACCAACGGGATGGCAGACGGTTTGCTTGCCGAAGCGGCATTTCGTCACTACCTCGTTCAGGACTACTTGTTCCTCATCGAGTTTGCTCGTGCCTACGCACTCGCCGTCTACAAGGCACCAAAACTCGCCGACATGCGCGAAGCTGCTGCCGGCCTTTCGGCCATCCTCGATGTCGAGATGAACCTGCACTTGAAGCTCTGTGCGGGCTGGGGTCTGTCGCCGCACGATCTTGAGCGAGCCCCTCCGGCGATCGAGATGCTGGCCTATACGCGCTATGTGCTCGACACGGGAATGCGCGGCGATCTGCTGGCGCTCCAGGTGGCGCTTGCCCCCTGCGTGATCGGCTACGCGGAGATCGCGGCGCGGCTTGCCACGCGGCCCGAGGCGCATGCCGAAACGAACCCCTATCGCGGTTGGATCGCCGAATATGCCGGTGCGCCCTACCAGGCGGTCGCGGCGAAAGCACGGGCGCACTTGGAGCGTCTTGCCGAAATCTATTCCACGCCCGCCCGCGAGGCCGAGCTGATCGCGATCTTCAAGGAAGCCACGCGGCTCGAAATTGAATTCTGGGAAATGGGCTGGCGCGCGGGTCAGCGTGGTGAATAGGACTGCGCACCGGGTCGGAAGGCTTGGTAGGCGATATTTGGCGTGAGGCGTGCGACTCCGCGTGCGAGGTCACGCCCAGGTAGCCGATGCGGTACACCCTTCACTGTGCGCGCAACGGCGGCGGCCAAGCGGCTGCTGAACCAAGAATAAACTTGATGAAATCTCGCCGGGCGCACGGGACCATCTCCCGACTCAGGACGACGCCAGCCCGCTCGAACCTAGCAGATTGGGACGCAGCAGTAAGGACCTGTTGGGCCGGACTGATGTCCGCTTTGGGTCATTAGCGGACATTTGCACCGCAAAAGGTCATGTCCGCTTTACCCCCGAAAGCGGACATGTGCAGCGCAACGGCTCATGTCCGCTAAGGGCCATAAGCGGACTCGTGCAGCGCAACATGGTCTTCAAGGCGTAAACTCGGACTAGCAGGAGCTGCGGCTCCTCGCCTCCCACACCATAAAAGATTCTGTTCAGAGTCGCTCCCAAATTTGGTTGAGACGAGCGGCGCTCGTTACTGGCTTTAGTTGCGGTGCTGGCCAGTTCAGGGACTACTTCCGATTCCGCGATAATCTTCGCCGGAGATCCTGTAAAAGACAAATGAAGCAACCCATTTCCAGGCCACTCCAATCGCAATCCCGACGAGGGTATCTGCCAAGCGCAGCAGCGGCTGCAGCCATGCGTCCTGCGGATTACTCGCGGCGACGATCATGATGATGGCGATCGTTATTGCCGTTAAGCCTGTCTCGTCGCTGTGGCCAATGAGAATCATCAGCAGCACACCGATCGCGATCAGTGCGCCCATACTAATCGTAGTCGCGGGAAATAGCGAGAGATAGATCAGACACAAAGCGAAGCTGGCAAATGTCGCAATGAGCCGCGAAATTCCCGCTGACAGACTGTGAGTGCGCGTATCTTTGTAGACGAAGACGGTGGAAATCACCGCCCATAGCACACCAACCGACGTGCTAGGCC
>JBKPLN010000228.1:0-4212 GCA_046731635.1 Pseudomonadota bacterium
GTGATCGCGATGCTGGCCGTCAACAAGTCGACTCCCATTCGCTCCGACACGCGGGTGGGCCTCGAATTTGCGGGGCTAACCGGGGTCGCCGCCGTGTCGCTCAAGGGCGTCTCTGCGAAAACGCCACTGATCGAGAGAGAAGAAGGCGAGCCGCCCTCTTTGAAGGCCGATCCAAGCGCCAGCCAGGATATGATGCAGGCGGCGCGCGACGTGCTGAACAAGGCGGAAGAAGTAATCGCCGCCAATCAGGAAGCGTTGCATCAGGCCATTACGGATATTGCCACGTTCAGCGCGTCGCTCGCGCGCAACAGCGACAACGTCGATTCGATCGTGAGGGATGCCAAGGAAACGATGAGCAACGCCAAAGAGGCAACCGCTTCGGCGCGCGCGCTGATGGATAACCTGGACAAGCGAACGGACGACATCACGATTGGGGTCAACAAGATGACGGCCACCGCGACACGGCAAATCGATCTTGCCGGCCGGGCCATCACCGATCTTGCCCACAATCCACAGCGCTTCCTGTTCGGCGGTGGTCCCAGCAGCAGCGAAGCCGCGGCGACGCCTGCGCCTGCTCCGGCCCGCAGACGGCCGCCGCCGCAGCAGCAGCAATAGCGCCGTCGTCAGGCGGCAGCGCGCACTTCGTCAGGATCAAGAGGGAGCTTTACCGGCTGCTTGCGCCTGGCTGACAGGTCAAGTGCCTTTGTCAGCATCAGGTTACGATGCGCTTCCTCCACCGTTGCGGCGGCGGTTGGCAATCCCAGCGCCACGCGGTTGAGCCATGAATCGGTTTCCTCCGCCATCGGTCCGCGCAATTCACCGAGCGCCATATCGCCGGGCGGATAGCTGCCCATGAAGTCGACCAGCCGGCTGGAGTCCGGGTTGTAGCCCTCGGACTGCGGCTTCGAGACGGCCAGGACGATGTCGCGATGCGTATCGTCGATCGTCAGCACGCCGGTGGTGCCGATGATTCCCACTTCGAGCGAGTACACTGCCGCCGGCCAGGTCACCGGCAAGGCCCATGACATGTTGAGATGATAGATGGTGCCGTCGGAGAAATTGATCATCCCCGCGGTGCCGTCGATGCCGTTGTAGGCGGGGCCCAGCACCTTGTCGACCGAGCGTGCGTAGCATTCCACTGCAGTCTTGCCTTCGAGGCACCACATGCAGATGTCGAGCGCATGCGTGCCTGAAATGACCATCGGCGAGATGGTCGCCGGATCGTCGGTGCGCTTGTAATTGTCGATTGCGACCAGCCGGTTCATGAAGGCGCGCGACGTCACCATCGTGACATCGCCGAGCGCGCCGGTGCGGCATTTCTCCTTCGCCGCAAGCCAGCGCCGGCGAAAACGTTGCGTGTATCCAACGACGGCATCAAGTTTCGCCGCCTGGATTGCCTTCAGCACGCGTTCGGACTCGGCGAGATTGGTCGCCAGCGGCTTCTCGATCAGCATCGGAATGCCGCGTTCGACGGCGGCCATGATCGGATCGACGTGGAGATGTTCGTCCGTGCATATGATCGCGGCGGTGACCTCCGGCCGCTTGAGCAATTCAGCGTGGCTCTGCGTGACAAAGTCCGCACCGATCTTCGGACCCACTTCGCCGGCCCGATTCGGGTTCTTCTCGGCCAGCCCGATCCACTGGACCGCGGGATGGCGAGCCGCCACTTCGCCGCGGAACAGGCCGACGCGGCCGCCGCCGATGATTGCGAGACCGATGCCCTTGGCCGAGCTTTTCATGGGTTCACCCCCGCGCGGATCTTCTGCTTGAACTCGGCGATAGCCGAAATTGTTTCGTTGGAGAGCGGCAGATCCACCGGCTCGTTGCGGTCGGCGGAAAGGTCGGCGGCGCTGTAGGTTTCCATCACGCGGCGCGCGCTTTCCGGCGTCACCATCACCGGCGTGTCGCGGATGCAGGCCTCCAGAAAGTGGATGGTCTCGGGACCCATGCCGCCGGCGAAAACATTGTCGACCCATTCGCCCGGCATCGTGGACATCGGAAACTGCTGGCCGTCCTTTTGCGTATTGAGCCAGTTGTCACGCTGGGTGTCGTCGAGAAACAGCGCGCCTTCCGTGCCTGTGATCTCGATCCACGTCGCACAGTAATTCGGATAGCTCGGGGGCAGGTTCCAGCCGCCGCCGATCATCACCGCGACCCCGTTGTCCATCGTTACGGTGGTGAACATCACGTCGTGGGAGCCGTTGATAGGCTCCATGTAGCCGTAGGCGCCCTGCGAATAGACGCGTATGGGCTTTGCCGGCTCGAGCAGCCAGAGCACGAAATCGAGATCGTGCGTCGACTCCATCACGACAGGTGAAAGCCGAACGCGGCTGGCGATCTTCTTTCCGAGACTGCGCGAGAGATGACGGCTCACGAGCACTGATACGACCTTGCCGAGCGTGCCGTCGACGATCTTCTTCTTTGCGTAGGCAATTTTCGGGTTGAAGCGCTGCGAATATCCGATGGTGCATTTCAGGTTGTTGCGCTTCGCCAACTGGATCAGCTCGTCGGCTTCCCATAATTCCAATGCGATCGGCTTCTCCAGCATCACGTTCTTGCCGGATTTCAGGCAATCGCGGCAGATCGGATAGTGATTGGATTCCGGGGTCGTGGAAATATAGACGACCGAGATGTTTGGATTGTCGATGATGTTCTTGTAATCGAGCGTCGCGGTCGCCGGCTTGTAAAGCGCCTTAACCTCGGCCAGCCGATCCGGCTTGATGTCGCACAGGTGCAACTTGTCCACCAGGGCCGTGCGCCTCAGCGTATCCGCGCGCGTTCCGCCGACCCATCCCACGCCTATCACCGCGGCTTCAACCGTTTTCACCAGTCTTCTTCCTTCCGTTTCTTGTGATGCTTGCGGCCGGCCGGCCGAGCGGGCCGCAGACTAGCTCACGCATGTTGTCACCGAAAGCCCGTGATTTTTCAGCTTGCGAAAGCAGCGTGCCGCACGCCGAAGACCTGCGCTGCGAATTGCGGATAAACCTCGGCCAATTGCGGTGCAACGACCTCGCGCATGAGCCTGAGCGTCTCGGAGGTGGGCGCCGGAGTTTCAGGCACATTGTCCGGCCGGTCAAAATTGAATCCCGTATTGTCCAGGATCTCTTCAGTCGTATGGCCCGGGTGCATGCTGGTCAGCGTGAAGCGTCCGTTTGCGAAGCTGAACAGACAACGGTTTGTCACCAGCGCGATCGGCCCGCCTGGGCGGTAGACGTTGGCTTCGCTTGCACCGGGCGCGCTGATGAAGTCGACCTTCGGCACCAAGGTGCGGCGCGAATGTTCGGTGCGGAAAAGGATCACTTTCGGCACGACATAATAGAGATACGCGGATCCGAACGAGCCGGGGAAGCGCACCGTCGGCCGCTCATACTCGCCGGTGCTCACCAGATTGACGTTGCCATGACCGTCTATCTGCCCTCCCGACAGAAAGAACACGTCGATGCGGCCCTGACCAGCGCAGTCGAACAATTCGCGCGCCCCGTCGGTGAAGAAATTGTGTTTCCGACTTTGCAGCAGGGAAACGTACGGGCGGCCCCCGCCGCGTTCGCGTGCCAGCAGGGCGGCTGTTGCCGGGATCGGCGATGCATTGCCGACAGCGACATGACGGACGCGTCCGATCAGCCTCGCGATGACGTCGGCGAGCAGTTCTTCGTCGCGATAGCCCGGCCTCATGTCGCGCTCTCCGGTGTCATGGCCGGTTTCGGGCATGACGACAAGTTACGCCGCCCGTTTTTCGTACACATACCGATCAAGATACTCCGCAAATCCCACCTCGCTCGCCGCCATGCGCGCGTAGAGCGCCAGGTGTTCGGCGTCGGCGCCATAATGATCGGGCAATCCGAGCGGCCAGGCGCCGCGCTCTGCTACGGCGACGGCGTCGACATAGAAACCGGGCAGCGTGCCGGCAGCAAGCACCAGGTCGTCCAGCAAGTTTCCGTCGTGGATTTTCTCCACGGTGGCAATCGTCTTGTCCGCGGCATGCGCCATGGTGGCCAATTCTCGCTGGCGTCCGATCCAGACATTGCCGAAGCCGTCGGCCATCGGCGCGTGGATCAACGCCACGTCCGGCTTGATCGCCGGCAGCAGCACGATCGGATCGTTTTCGCCGAACGGGTTCGCGATCACCTTCCAATCGTCGCGATATCTCAGCACGTCCGAACCGAGCAGCCCGCGCAGCGGCATGAACGGCACGCCTTTTTCGGACGCCTGCAA